>DATCFN010000146.1:0-5084 GCA_036509475.1 Rhizomicrobium sp.
CCGATGTCGGTCCACGGCTGTTCAACGACGCCGATCCGCACGATCCCGAAGTCATCGACTGCAAGGGCATGGTCCTCGCGCCCGGCCTGATCGATATGCGGGTCTTCACCGGTGAACCGGGCAGCGAACATCGCGAGACACTCGCCTCCGCCAGCGAGGCGGCAGCGGCCGGCGGCGTCACCACCATGGTCGTGATGCCCAACACCGATCCGGTTATCGACGAGCCGTCACTGGTGGATTTCATCATGCGCCGCGCCGCCGCGACCGCGAAGGTGCGTGTCGTTCCGATGGCTGCGCTGACACACGCGCTCGAAGGCGAGCGCATGACCGAAATCGGCCTCCTGAAAGAGGCGGGGGCCGTCGCGTTCACAGATCCCGTCCGCACCGTTGCCAACGCCCGCGTGCTGCGCCGCGCCCTCGCCTACGCCGCGACGTTCGGCGCGCTAGTGGTCGGTCACGCGGAGGATCCGGACCTCAGCCTTAACGCCGCGATGAATGAAGGCGAGTTTGCCACGCGGCTCGGCATCCCTGCAGCGCCGACCGCCGCCGAAACTATCATTGTCGAGCGCGATATCCGTCTCGTGGAGATGACCGGCGCGCGCTATCACTTCGCGCAGATCTCCTGCCGGGCGTCGCTGGAGGCCATCGTCGCCGCCAAAGCGCGCGGCTTGCCGATCACCTGCGGCGTCTCGGCTAATCATATCTCGCTGAATGAACTGGACGTCGGCCCCTACTATACTTTCCGCAAAGTGAAGCCGCCGCTGCGTTCTGAAGACGATCGCGCCGCGATGGCGCAGGGCGTAGCCGATGGCCAGATCGATGTGATCGTTTCCAGCCACGATCCGCAGGCGGCGGATACCAAGCGCCTGCCCTTCGCGGCGGCGGCGTTCGGCACCGTTGGATTGGAAACGCTGCTCTCCGCCGCGCTGACGGTCCATCACAATGAAGACGCGGAGCTTTCGCTTGTCCTCAAAGCGATGACGGAAACGCCGGCGCATATCCTGGGTCTCAACAGCGGCAGGCTGAAAAAAGGCGCGGCAGCCGATCTTGTGTTGTTCGATCCCGGCGAACCGTTCGTTCTGGATCCTGCACAGCTTCATTCGCGCGCCCGCAACACGCCCTTCGAGGGCCGTAAATTCCAGGGCCGCGCGCGGATGACATTTGTTGGCGGTATCTGCGTATTCAACCGAAAAAAGGGTGCCTGAATGTCAGACATCGGAAACATCTTTCATTGGGACTTCTACGCCGAAGCGTTTCTCATCGGCTACCTGCTCGGCTCGATACCGTTTGGATTGATCATCACATGGCTGTCCGGTGCCGGCGATGTGCGCAAGATTGGTTCCGGCAGCATCGGCGCTACGAATGTTCTGCGCACCGGCAATCGCTGGGCAGCGGCCGGGACATTGCTGTTCGATGCAGCCAAAGGCGCTGCGGCCGTATGGATCACGGGATATTTCTTCGGCGAGGACGGGATGATGATTGCCGCCGTGGCCGCGACGCTGGGCCATCTGTTTCCGATCTGGCTCGGCTTCAAGGGTGGCAAAGGCGTAGCGGTATCGCTAGGAATTCTGCTCGTGCTCTATTGGCCGGTGGCGCTGCTGGCACTTGCCACCTGGCTTGCGGCCGTCGCGCTATTTCGCATTTCATCGCTCGCGGCGCTGATCGCCTCCGTTGTCACGCCTGTCTATATGTTCGCATTCGGGCAGTTGGATTATGCCGCGACGACCGTCGTTATCGCACTTCTGGTTCTGATCATGCATCGCGAGAACATCGTACGACTGGTTCGTGGCGAGGAACCGCGCGTCGGACAAAGCAAAGCCTGATGTCCCGCGCGCTGGCCGAAACGGAACGGCGCGCATGGCTGAGGCTGGCGCGCACGCAGAATGTCGGCCCCGTCACCTTCGCCAGCATCATGGCGCGCTACGACTCCGCCATTGACGCGCTTGCGGCCATTCCGCATCTCGCCAAACGCGGTGGCGGCAAGGAATTGCGCATCCCGTCGGACGATGATGCCAAACGCGAGATCGCCGCGCTCGCCAAACTCGGCGGCCGTATCATCGCCAACATCGAACCGGAATTTCCTGGCGGCCTCGCCGCGCTGGACGCGCCTCCGCCGCTGATCAGCGTGCTGGGCCATGCAGCGGTGCTGACACGCGACATGGTCGCTATCGTCGGCGCACGCAACGCTTCCGCCCTCGGCCGCAAATTCGCGAACCAGATGGCGCAGGATTTGGGTGCGGCCAATCTGGTCGTCGCTTCCGGTCTTGCCCGCGGCATCGACACGGCCGCGCATGAGGGATCGCTTGCGACCGGAACCTGCGCCGTCGTCGCTGGCGGTGTAGATGTGATCTATCCGCCCGAGAATGAGGCGCTGTACGAGCGCATCCGAGAAGAAGGCGCAATCGTTTCCGAAATGGCGTTGGGGCAACCACCGCAAGCGCGGCACTTCCCGCGCCGCAATCGCATTATCTCCGGTCTGTCGCGCGGCGTGGTGATCGTGGAAGCGGCGGAAGGCTCCGGCTCGCTCATCACCGCCAGTTACGCACTGGAACAAGGCCGTGAGATTTTCGCGGTGCCGGGTTCGCCGCTCGATCCCCGCGCAAAAGGCACGAACCGCCTGATCCGCGAAGGCGCGACCTTGACCGAAAACGCCGCCGACGTGATTGCGGCGCTGGGTCCGATCCTGGGACAGGCTTTCCGGGAGCCTGACGCGCGATCGCCGTGTGGCAAAACCGACATCGACCGTATCGAAGCAGAAGCGGATCGCATTCGCGTGAGGATCGTGGAATTGCTCGGCCCGGCACCCGTCGAGGTGGATGAACTCATCCGCCAGAGCGGCGCACCGGCGGCGGCCGTTCTCACCATTCTGCTGGAATTGGAACTCGCCGGCAGGCTTACCCGCCATCCGGGAAACCGCGCGTCTTTTACCTAGCGAGCCGGGCTCGTCTCTTTTTTTACGATCCTGTGCGCCTCGATAGACGCCGCCTCCAGAAGCCTTGCCAACATCTCGTGCCGTTGCACGGCGGCCATTTCTTTAAGCGAATCAAGCAGTTCCCCCGTGTATTCGGCGGTCTGGCTTGAAGAAAGGGCGGATCGGCCCATTTGAATGGTGTTTCCCATAGCGTGGTCCCAAAGTTTGCTTTGGCAGCGTCGACTATACTTCCAAAGAGCGTCCGTTCACAACTATAAGTTTAGTAAAAGGCAAATATTCCGAAAAAACTATACTTCAAGTGGTAAATCTCGCAATTGCGCTGGTTGACACCTCCGTCGGCCTTCGCCCAGTGTCCCGCCGCTTGCCCAATACGCCGTTAGATAATGTGTAACCCCGGTTCGGCATGTTCCGCGCCGACCGATGAGAGTTCCAAAACCCGCATGAATGTCGTCGTTGTCGAATCCCCCGGCAAAGTGAAGTCGATCAACAAGTACCTGGGCCCCGGCTACAAGGTGTTGGCGAGCTTCGGCCATATCCGCGACCTGCCCCCCAAGGACGGGTCCGTGAAGCCGGACGACAACTTTTCCATGATTTGGGAGGTCGATGACCGCGCCCAGAAGCGGGTGAAGGACATTGCCGACGCCCTGAAAGGCGCCGACAAGCTTATCCTCGCCACCGACCCGGACCGCGAAGGCGAAGCAATCTCCTGGCACGTTCTGGAAGTGCTCAAGCAGAAGAAGGCCCTAGGCAAGGACGTCAAAGTCGAGCGCGTCGCGTTCAACGCCATCACCAAATCCGCCGTGCTGGAAGCGATCCAACATCCGCGCGAAATAAACGCCGAGCTGGTGGACGCTTACCTCGCCCGCCGCGCACTGGACTATCTCGTCGGCTTCAACCTGTCGCCGGTATTGTGGCGCAAGCTGCCGGGTGCGCGTTCAGCCGGTCGCGTGCAATCGGTGGCGCTGCGCCTCGTCGTTGAGCGAGAACAGGAAATCGAAGCGTTCAAGCCGCAGGAATATTGGAGCATTGACGCCGATGTGCACGCCGCGGCCGGAACATTCTCCGCACATCTGACGCATGTGCATGGCCAGAAGCTCGACAAGCTCGGCATCAATAACGGGGCGGACGCTACCCGCGCTGTCGATGCCATCAAGGCGCAGACATTCTCCATCGGCTCGGTCGAGAGCAAGCCGGTCAAGCGCAATCCCTCGCCACCCTTCATCACTTCGTCCTTGCAGATGGAAGCATCGCGTAAGCTCGGCTTCAACGCCAAGCATACGATGCGCATCGCACAAGGGTTGTACGAAGGTGTCGCCATCGACGGCGATCAGGTCGGCCTCATCACCTACATGCGTACCGACGGCATCACGATGGCGCCCGAAGGCGTTGCCGAGGCGCGTCAGGTGATCGGCCAGAAATACGGCGCGCGTTACGTACCGCAAGCGCCGCGCGTCTATACCAGCAAGGCGAAGAACGCCCAGGAAGCACATGAAGCCGTGCGCCCCACCAGCTTCGACCGCACGCCGGAAAAGATCGCGAGCGCGCTGGATGAAGATCAGCGCAAACTCTACGACCTCATCTGGAAGCGTGCGATTTCCAGTCAGATGGAAAGCGCCGAGCTGGAGCGCACGACGGTCGATGTCGTGTCCGCCGACACGGCCATCACCTTCCGCGCCACCGGATCGGTGACGTTGTTCGATGGTTTCCTAGCCGTCTATCAGGAAGGCAAAGACGACGTCTCCGTTGATGCGCCCCTCCGGGGCGACGATGAAGACGGCGCGCGTCTGCCCAAGGTTGTGCAAGGCGAAAAGACCGCCATCGAAGAAGTAAAACCGGAACAGCATTTCACCGAACCGCCGCCGCGTTATTCCGAAGCCAGCCTCGTGCGCAAGATGGAAGAACTCGGCATCGGCCGTCCCTCGACCTATGCCTCGATCCTTTCGACCTTGCGTGATCGCGGTTATGTCCGCATGGACCGCAACCGTTTCATCCCCGACGACAAAGGCCGGCTGGTCACGACCTTCCTGTCCAACTTCTTCACGAAGTATGTCGAATACGGCTTCACCGCCGATCTGGAAGAAAAGCTGGACGAGGTTTCGGCCGGCGACCTGAAATGGAAAAAACTGTTGCGCGAATTCTGGACGGATTTTTC
>DATCFN010000147.1:0-6234 GCA_036509475.1 Rhizomicrobium sp.
AAAGGACGTTCCCGCCTATCGCGGCGAACAGAATGTCGACCCCAAGTCGAACACGGAAACTTATGTCGCCATGCGGTTGACGATCGACAACTGGCGTTGGGCCGGCGTGCCGTTCTATCTGCGCACCGGAAAACGCCTTGCCAAGCGCACCAGCGAAATCGCCATTCGTTTCAAACAGGCGCCATATGCGCTGTTCCGCGATACGCCGGTGGACTCGCTGGATTCCGACTGGCTCATTCTTCAGATACAGCCGGACGAAGGCATCCGCCTGCGGTTCAACGCCAAGAAGCCGGGGACGGAAATGGTGTTGGAAAGCGTGGCGATGGATTTCAAATACGCCGACTATTTCAAAAGCGCGCCCGCCGTCGGCTATGAAACATTGCTCTTCGACGTGTTCATCGGCGACGGCACCCTGTTTCAGCGTGCCGATCAGGTGGAAGCGGCATGGACCGTGGTCGACCCGATCCTGAAAGCATGGGCTGACAATAAACCCGGCGATTTTCCGAATTACGCCGCCGGTGGCATGGGTCCGGACAGCGCCGACAAACTGCTGGCCCGTGACGGGCGGCATTGGCGGCCGATCAAATAGGCCCGCCGGGAACCCCGCGCTGGACGGCACGAACGGAACTTTCTCCCCCCTGGACGGTTTTGTCTCTGAATTAAAGACGGGAGGGCCTCGTGCTCGGTACCATTCTTATTGTTGTGCTTGTTCTTCTTCTTCTGGGCGCATTGCCTTCGTGGCCGTACAGTACCGGTTGGGGTTACTACCCGTCCGGCGGATTGGGCCTCATCCTGATCATTGTGCTGATTCTGGTTTTGCTAGGCAGGTTCTAGCGCCGCAAGAATAAAAGACCGTCCGCATTTCAAGCGGGCGGTCTTTTTGTTGAGCGCCGCTTCTACACCCGTCCCGTGATCGGGATACTGGCCGCGGTGATGGCAGACGCGCTGTCCGACAAAAGAAATGCGATCAACGCGCCGATCTCTTCGACCTTCACCCACTTGGAAAAATCGGCATCCGGCATGTCTCTGCGGTTGGCCGCCGTGTCGATGGTGGACGGCAGGATCGCGTTGACCGTGATCCCCTGCATTTTCATTTCTTCGGCCAGCGACTCCGTGAGTTTCGCAACGCCGGCTTTCGATGCCGCATAGGCGCCCATGCCCGCGCCCGCCTTTGCCGCCGCCGCGCCGGCACCGATATTCACGATGCGGCCCAACTTGTTTTTGACGAGATGCGGCAGTGCCGCCTGGCAGGCACACACCGCCGTTTTGAGATTCACGTTGTAAAGAAAATCCCAGGTATCGACGTTTCCGCCGGCCAGTTTCTCAAAACGGAAACCGCCCGCGATGTTGACCAGCGCGAACAAGCTGCCCATCTCCGACACCGCCTTGTCGATGGCGGCGGCGGCTTTCATCGGATCGGACAGATCGACATTGCCGATTCCGGGCTGCTCCGCCGGCATGGCGGCGTGATCGAGTGCCATGACTTTTGCCCCGGCCGCGATCAGCGTTTTGCAGACGGCGGAGCCGAGCGCTCCCGCCCCGCCCGTCACGATGCAGCTTTTGCCCGCAAGCGACATGTGAATTTCCCTTTATTTTGAGGCCAACTTGCGCGCCCCGCCACCGTTGCGGCTATACTCTTACCGGCGATATTTCCACAAAAACAAACGGGAGAACACCATGCAGGACAAGCTTCAATTTTACATCGACGGCAAATGGGTCGATCCGGTCACACCCAAGACGATAGAGGTCATCAACCCCGCGAATGAAGAACCTTTCGCGCGCATTTCCATGGGCTCCAAAGCCGATGTGGACAAGGCTGTCGCCGCCGCGCGCAAGGCGTTCGAAACCTTCGCCTGGACGACGAAGGAAGAGCGCATCGCGCTGTTGAAGAAAATCGTGGAAGTCTATCAGGCGCACTACGCCGAAATCGTTGAAGCGATCTCGACCGAAATGGGCGCGCCGCTCAGCCTGTCGAAGAATGCGCAGGCCGCCATCGGCATCGGCCATCTGCAGCAAGGCATCAAGGTCCTGCAGGATTACGAATTCACGGAAGTCAAAGGCGCCACCGCCATCGTGCGCGAACCCATCGGTGTAGTCGGCATGATCACGCCGTGGAACTGGCCGATCAACCAGATCGCCTGCAAGGTCGTGCCCGCGCTTGCGGCCGGTTGCACCATGATCCTGAAGCCGTCTGAAATCGCGCCGATGAACGCGATGATCTGGGCGCAGGTGATGCACGAAGCGGGCGTGCCGCCGGGCGTATTCAACCTGATCAATGGCGACGGCCCGACGGTCGGCGAAGCGATGTCCGCCCATCCGGGCATCGACATGATGTCCTTCACTGGCTCGACACGCGCTGGAATCGCGGTTGCGAAAGCCTCAGCAGATACCGTCAAGCGCGTGGCGCAGGAATTGGGCGGCAAGTCGCCGAACATCGTTCTTGACGATGCCGATCTACAAAAGGCCGTGTCGCGCGGTGTCGCGCATATGATGCAGAACACCGGACAGTCGTGTAACGCGCCCAGCCGCATGTTCGTGCCGAAAGCCAAGCACGATCAGGCCGCCGAATTCGCCAAACAGGCCGCCGAGAAAGTGAAAGTCGGCGATCCCTTTGCCGAAACCACCACGATGGGCCCGGTCGTCAGCGAAGTGCAATACAACAAGATCCAGGGCCTGATTAAGAAGGGCATCGACGAAGGCGCGACGCTCGTCACCGGCGGTCTTGGGCGTCCGGAAGGGTTGAACCGCGGTTACTATGTGCGGCCAACCGTGTTCGCGAACGTCACCAACGACATGACCATCGCGCGCGAGGAAATCTTCGGGCCGGTGCTGGCGATCCTGCCTTATGAAACCGAAGCGGAAGCCATCAAGATGGCGAACGACACGGTCTATGGCCTGTCGGGCTATGTGCAATCGGGCGACATCAACCACGCGCGCAAAGTTGCCTCGCAAATCCGCGCAGGCAACGTGCATGTCAACGGCGCGGGCGGCGACATGAACGCGCCGTTCGGCGGTTACAAGCAGTCCGGCACCGGCCGCGAATGGGGCGAGTTCGGCTTCGAGGAATTCCTCGAAATCAAAGCCGTGCTTGGCTACGAAGCGGCGTAAGTCGTTCCGCTAACACAACAACGCCGCCTCTCTCCGACAGGAGAGGGGCGGATTTGTTTTTGCGCATTGATTCTAGCGTTCGGACGGCTTTGCGGTGTCGCCGATCTCACTATCCAGTCCGCCGCCGAGGTTGAGGATTTCCCGGATCGTCTCGACGGAGACACCTTGCTGTCCCGCGGTTGCGTCCATCGCGGCGGGCGCATTGCCCTCGTTGCTGGTGAGGTTTGCCTGAAACGTGTTGGCGATCGCTTTCACCTGATCGGCGGTCAGTCCCACCTTGCCCGCAATGGATTTCAGATTGGCTTCGATGTTGTCGAACACACTCATGGGATTTCCACCGCTGGAGGCCGCGCGCGAGCCTAGGCTTCACGCCCGCGCATATCCAGAGCGGCGGCCGCGCACCGGACAGAACAGTCCTTGACGCGAGCGGCATATCTTATTTCCATGTGCTTGACGGTCCGGCGTCTTCGCCGGGTTCCATGCGGGGACGACACATTGAAAGCCAATCCGTGACCGACATCCTGCTCCGCCCCGCCCGCGTCTGGACCGCGGATTTCGAAGCGCCCCGCGAAGGCCTCGCCGTGCTGGTGCGCGGCAATCGCATCGCGGCGGTGGAACGCACGGATGTCATCCGCAGCGACGCCAAGGTCATCGACCTTCCGGACACGACGCTGATCCCCGGCCTGATGGATCTGCATTCGCATCTCTTTCTCTACCCCTACAACATCACGCCCTGGGACGATCAGGTGCTGAAGGAGTCCGAAGCCTATCGCACCGCCCGCGCCGTGCAGCATGCGAGGCAGACGCTGGAAGCGGGCTTCACCACTCTGCGCGATCTGGGCACGGAAGGCGCAGGCTATGCCGATGTTTCGCTCAAGCGCGCCATCGAAGAAGGCCATGTGCCCGGTCCACGCCTTCTTGTCGTCACGCGCGCCATCGTCGCGACCGGTGCCTATGCGCCGCAGCGCAAGAATTACCGCCCCGATTGCTGCCCGCATCAGGGCGCGGAAGAAGCCAGCGGCATCGATGAAGTCGTCCGCGCGGTGCGCCACCAATGCGCGCACGGCGCGGACTGGATCAAGCTCTATGCGGATTATCGCGTCGGCCCCGGCGGCGCGACCGTCGCGACATTTTCGCTCGAAGAGCTGAAGGCGCTGGTGACGACGGCACATGATCTGGGCCGTCCGGTTGCCGCCCACGCCATGAGCGATGAAGGAATGCGGCGCTGCGTTCTGGCCGGCGTCGATACGATCGAGCACGGCTGTAACGGCACACGCGAGACGTTCAGGATGATGGCGGAAAAAAAGATCGCCTTCCTGCCGACGCTGACCGTGGCCGAAGCGATGAGCGAATATTTTCTGGGCTATGTCGCGGGCAAGACGCCGCCGACGGCACGGATGGAAGATGCCGCCAACGCCTTTCGTCTGGCGCGCGAGGAAGGCGTCGTCATCGGCTGCGGCAGCGATGTCGGCCCCTTCCCGCACGGTACCAATATGCGCGAACTGCATTGGATGGTGAAACTGGGCATGAGCGAACGTCAGGCGCTTGCCGCCGCCACCTCGGTCAGCGCCGCGATCATCCGCAAGGACGATCTCGGCCATATCCGCACGAACTATATGGCCGATCTGGTCGCGGTGGACGGCGATCCCACGCACGACATCGCGGCCATCGGCAAAGTGCGCTATGTGATGAAGAACGGCACGTCATTCCTTCACAGGCAGCATCCATGAGACTTGCGTTGAAAATTCTTGTCGTGCTGGTGATCGGCACAGTGCTGGGCCTCGCGGCGACATGGCTCTTCGTCATCCGCGGCGCCATGCCGGGCGGCGTCAGCGACGGGCCGTGGAAAACCAATCTGCTGATCGGCAATTCCGGCGGCGATATGATGACGCGCGCTGCCGTCGCGATGCATGGCCTTCTCGCGCTCAACCGCAGCGAGACGGTTTATTACTCGACCTATACAGACAACAGCGGCGCGAATCTGGACGGCGCCTGTACGTATCGCTTGAGCGGCCGCGACCTGCCGGCGCGCTGGTGGAGCATCACGGTTTACGGCGCCGACGATTTCCTGATCGCAAATCCGCAAAATCGCTATTCCATTTCCAGGACGTCCGTGACGCGCGACGCGAGCGGCGGCTTCGTCGCCACGATTGCGCCGAAAGCGTCCGGCCCCAACGCGCTGCCGACCAACGGCGAGACATTCAACCTGACACTTCGCCTCTACAATCCGGCGGCTGGCGTTGTCGCCGATCCGGCGCATGTCGCGCTTCCTTCGATCAAGAGAGTATCTTGCCCATGAGCGCGCGCGAATGGATCGGCTGGATCGTGGCCACGCTTGCCGTCGCAACTGCCGTGCATATAGCGAGCATGTGGTATCTGCCCCGCGCCGTCATGCACGTCGCCATCAGCCGCATGGGCGCCGTGAATGCCATTCATCACGGCAAACGCGTGGACGCTACATCGCGCGGCGTCGTGCGGCCGAGCCCAGACCTTCTGTATTCTACCTGCCCTTTCGATCTTTCGAAGGGGGTGCTGGAAGTCAAAGCACCGGTGCCGCCGGATACCTATTGGTCGGCTTCCGCCTTTGACGCCAACACCAACAACTTCTTCGCCATCAACGACCGCAACATCGGCGGCCAGCCGCTGGAACTGATTGTACTGCCGCCGGGGCATACGCAGGAGCCGGATCACATCGCCGGCCAGCTTGTCATTCATTCGCCCAGCGTTCGCGGCCTGATCCTGTTTCGCACATTGATCAGCGACGAGAAGCAGTTCGCGCGGGTCGACGCTGTGCGCCGTCAGGCGAATTGCGGCGTGCTCCAACCATCCAGCAGCGGTGGCTGACCGATCTGGCGCAGCACATCGTCCATCGCAAGAAAGAGGTGCGTCGGTTCGATGGGCTTTTCAAACAGCGCCGCGAACCCGGCCTCGCGATAGGCGGCCTGCGTCCAGCGGCAGTCATTGTTGGTGACCGCCAAAATGGGCACATGACGGCCGCGGTGATGGGTGTCGCGCATGATGCGAAATGCCGAAAGCTCTTCGTGGCTGTGCTGGTCGAAATCCAGGAAGACCATATCCATCGGGAATCGCCGGAACAGAAACAGCGCTTTCTCCGCCGTGTCGGCA
>DATCFN010000148.1:0-6101 GCA_036509475.1 Rhizomicrobium sp.
TTCGCGGCGCGCGCGCCGTGGATTCAGACGCTGGACGGCGACCGTCAAAACGATCCGGCCGACGTCGCCCGCATCTGGAAGATCATTCACGCACCGATGCCGGATGTGCGGCTGGGAATCGTGGCCGGCATCCGCAAGCGCCGCAATGACGGCGCCATCAAATGGGCCTCCTCGCGCATCGCCAATTTCGTGCGCCGCAATCTGCTGCGCGACGACACGGCCGACACCGGCTGCGGTTTCAAATTGCTGCGCCGGGACGCCGCCCAGCGCATGCCGTTCTTCGACGGCATGCACCGCTTTCTTCCCGCGCTGACGCGCCGTCAGGGCTACACGATTATGCAGGAGCCTATCGAAGATCGTCCGCGCGTGATGGGATTGTCCAAATACGGATTCTTCGGCCGTCTCGGCGTCGGCATCTTCGATCTGATGGGCGTGTTCTGGCTGATGCGGCGCGGAACGCCGTCGCGCTCCGAAGAGCTGGACCGCGGCGATCCAAAAATTTAGGGCGTCTTGTCTTCGTAAATGCGCGAGACGATGTAGATCGGCCGCCCCTTTGCTTCCATGTAGAGCCGGCCGAGATATTCGCCGAGCATGCCCAGGCACAGAAGCTGCACGCCGCCCAGAAACAGCACCGTCACCATGATCGATGCGTAACCCGGAACATCGACGCCGAACGCGATGGTGCGAACAATAAGAAAAATCGCGTAAGCGAAGCCGATCAACGACACCAGCGCGCCCAGGACGCTCCATACGCGCAGCGGCACGGTGGAGAATCCCGTGACGCCGTCAATGGCGAAATTGACCAGCTTCCAGTAATTCCAGCTCGTCTTTCCCTGCACGCGCGGGCGGCGCGTGAACGGCACGCCGGTCTGCTTGAACCCGACCCAGGCGAAAAGACCTTTCATGAAACGGTTGCGTTCGGGAAATGCGAGCAGCGCATCGACCACCTTGCGGTCCAGCAGCCGGAAGTCTCCCGCATCCGGCGGAATGGGCACGCTGGTGATCCGGTTGAACAGTTTGTAGAACGCGCTTGCCGTCACGCGCTTGGCGAATGAATCCGAGGCCCGCGACGCGCGGATGCCATAGACGACTTCGAAACCCTCGCGCCACTTGGCGACGAACTGCTCGATCAGTTCCGGCGGATCCTGCAGATCTGCGTCGATCACGATGACCGCATCGCCTTGCGCATGGGCGAGGCCCGCCGTCATGGCGGCTTCCTTGCCGAAGTTGCGCGCCAGATCGACGATGCGGATGCGCTTGTCGGCCGATTGCCGCGCAAGCAATTTGGCCAGCGTGCCGTCGCGGCTGCCGTCATTCACGCAGACATATTCCACCGCAAACGGAAGACGCGCCGCGGCCCGGTCGACATCGGCGAAGAAAGCGTCGATGGCCGCCTCTTCATTATACATCGCGACGACGATGGAGATTCGCGGCGTCGCGGATTGGTCAGCGCCGGACATGCCGGTCGTCTCCATCGGGTTGGCCGACCATGAGTAACAAAGCCGCTCTCATTTACAAGCCGGGCGGGTTTTGCGGCGGGACGATGCCCCAGCCGACCGTCAGCATCGGCGCCTTGCGCGTGCGCGGCCAGGAAAACTGCATGACGCCCATATCCTTGAAATGCGGCAGCGCGGCCAGTTGCGGCGGCGGCGCGCCGCCATTCTTCTCGATACGCCAAACCACCAGCGCGCCTTGTTTGGCGAGGCGTTGCGGCGTGATCCAGGGCGCCATCTGCATATCGCCGTCGGTGAAAACCGAGGGGCGCGGATGGGCGCGCATCGCGATCAGTCCGGCCAGCCAGCCATCACCGGCGACAATGTCGAGGGGTTGCCTCGTGAGGATCGACCAGCTCTGCTCAAAATTCTTCGCGATGATCTTGTCGGGCCATGCGCTGCGCGCGACATGGCCGCGCTGTGCCGGTCCGTAAGACGTGGTGAACCAGAACACCAACGGCATGATGATAAGCAACGCGATGGTGCCGAGCGCCAGCCGCGGCATCGACGCGCGATCCGCACGCTGCCCCGCCAGATAGACGATGATGAGCCCCGTCAGATTCCACATCGGCACGCCCCACATAGCGCGCAAACCCAAACCCGCGACGACGGACAGCAGCGCGGTCAGAAACGCAGGCCCCAAGCCCATCGCCAGAAGAAAGCGCAGATCGTCATTCGCTTGCGCATCGTCGTGACGGTGCATGCCGCGCCCGAACAATCCGGCCAATGCGGCCAGCAGGATCGCCGGAATAAGATCGATGGCCTGCGAGGCCAGAAATTTCAGCGGCAACACGATGCGCGCCACAGCGCCGCTCTCCGCTCCCGCGCGCGTCGCCGCATAATGCAACGTCGGAAAATTGTTCTGCACCAGCCAGAACAGATGCGGCGCGATGGTTGCGATACACACCGCCAGCGCCAGATACGGGCCGGCCGTCAAAAAGCGCGCGCGGCCTTCGCGGCTGCTCAAAAGATAAAGCAGCATCACCGCCATCAAGATGGCGGTTGAGTATTTCATCATCAGGCCGATGCCGGCGGCAAAGCCCAGCAACAGCCACCAGCGCGCCTCTCCGCTCTTCAGCGATTTGTAGAAGAGATAGGTCATCGCGGCCCAGGCGGGCATCTGCGCGACGTTGTGATTCCACTCCGCGCTCGGCACGGAAAAATAATAAACACCGGCCAGCAGGATCGTGCCGATGGCCGCCTTGCGCTCGCCCATCATCTCGCGGCCCAACGCGAAGACGAACAGGCAGGTTATCGCGACGGCGATCTGGCTCAGCAGGAACGGTCCGATATCGCCCAGCGCATCGAAGAAAAACTCCACCAGCCAGGAAGGCAGCGGCGGATGCTTGAAATAGCCCAACTGCCATTCATGGCCCCAGCCCAGCCCGTCGCTCACCACATCCAGCGGCAGGCTGATGGCGATGGCAAAAGGCACCAGCGTCCAGATGACGACCTGGGCCAGGATGAACAGGAACACCGCATCGCGCGGCCGCTCTTCAATGGTGTTCAGAAAGGACATCAGGTCTCGTTTTCAGGACGCGCTGGTCTGTAACACCGATTTTCGCAGGAATCCTGTGACTGTCGAGTTGGGAACCCTTGACGGCAAGCAAGCCACTACAGACATAAGGGGCAATTCTCCCCTCCGCGCGTATTTGCGGGTTTTCATTTCCAACCGGACATTTCCCGTGACCGAACCGCGAACCAAGTTCCCCCTGCCCGATGCCGAAATGATCGCCAAGCTGGGGCTCGACAAGCGTGTCGGCCGCTTCACCCGCAAACAAATCCTGATCGCCGCCGGTGGTGTTCTTGTCTTGCTGATCCTGCTGTCTTTCATCTTCGGCGGCGCCAAGCCGCAGCAATATCTCACCGGCGAGATCGTGCGCGGACCGCTGGCCGTGACGGTCAGCGCTACGGGCACGCTGGCGCCACGCGACCAGGTGGATGTGGGTTCGGAAGTCTCCGGCCGTATCGACGCGCTGTTTGCCGATTACAACGATCATGTGAAAAAGGGCCAGAAGCTCGCCAAGATCAACACCGATCAGATCGTGGCCCAACTGGATCAGGCGCGCGCCACGCTGGCGCAAGCGCAGGCGACACTCGATCAGGATCGCGAAACCATCGCGCGCTATTCCAAGCTGCGCCAAAGCAATGCTGTCTCGCCGCAGGAATACGATGTCGCCATGGGCGATTACGGACGCGCCAAGGCCGGCGTCGCGCTGGCATCGGCGCAGGTCGCGGCGGATGCGACGCTGCTGACCAAGGCCACGATCTTCGCGCCGATCAGCGGTGTCGTGCTGGATCGCAAAGTCAGCGTCGGCCAGACGCTGGTGGCAGCGATGACGACGCCGGTCCTGTTCACGCTGGCCAGCGATCTTTCGCAAATGGAACTGGACGTCGATATCGACGAGGCCGATGTCGGCGCCGTGCATCCCGGCCTGCCCGCATCGTTCACCGTTGACGCCTATCCGAACCGCAATTTCTCCGCGACGCTGATCCAGGTGCGCAACGCGCCGCAGACGGTGCAAGGCGTCGTGACCTATAAGGGCGTCCTGCTGGTGCAGAATCCGCAGCTGCTTCTGAAACCGGGCATGACGGCGACCGCCACCATCGTGGCCGCGCATCTGAACGACGCGCTGCAGGTGCCGAACGCGGCGCTGCGCTTCATCGCGCCGGACGATATCGTCAAGAAAGCGCCGCCGCCGGATACCGCCTCCAATGCCGGCCGCGTCTGGACCGTGGACGGCAAGACACTGAAGTCGCACGACCTGAAACTGGGGCCAAGCGACGGACGGCACACGCAGGTATTGAGCGGCGATCTGAATGTCGGCGACAGTGTCGTGACCGACACCAAGACCGTGGACGACGCAAAAAAGTGAGCGCGTCGCTCATCCAGCTTCGCGGCGTGACCAAGGTATATGGCACCGGCGAAGCCACCGTTGCCGCCTTGCGTGGCATAGACCTGACCATCGGCGATGGCGAGTTCGTCGCGGTGATGGGCCCGTCCGGTTCCGGCAAATCCACGGCGATGAACATTCTGGGCTGTCTCGATACGCCGACGGCGGGACAATATTTTTTCCGAGACATGGATGTCGGCACGCTGTCGCGCGATCAGCTTGCGCTGCTGCGGCGCTATTACATCGGCTTCGTGTTTCAGGGATTCAATCTTCTCAAGCGTACGACGGCAATCGAGAATCTCGAATTGCCGCTTGTCTATCGCGGCGTGCCCAAGGCGGATCGCCATGCCCGCGCGCTTGTCGCCCTGCAGCAGGTCGGACTTGGCGATCGCGGCGATCACACGGCGGCGGAGCTTTCCGGCGGCCAGCAGCAGCGCGTCGCCATTGCCCGCGCGCTCGTCACCGAGCCATCCGTCGTGTTCGCCGACGAACCCACAGGCAATCTCGATAGCCAGAAAAGCCATGAGATCATGGCACTGCTGAAATCGTTGAACGAAGAGCGCGGCCTGACCATCGTGCTCGTCACACATGAAGAAGATGTCGCGGCCTATGCCAAGCGGCAGGTGCGCTTCCATGACGGGCATATCGTCTCCGACAGCGCGAAGGTGGACGCATGATCGCCAACGCTTTTCTTCTGGCCCTGCGCGAAATCCGCAACAATTTCATGCGCGCGGCGCTGACGACGCTGGGCATCATCATCGGCGTCGGCGCCGTCATCATGATGGTGACGTTGGGCAATGGCGCGACCAAGAGCGTGACCTCCGACATCGCCGCGATGGGGCGCAATCTTCTGATCGTCATTCCCGGCCAGCGCCAGGGACCGCCGGTCGCGACGACGCCGTTCAGCCTGGCCGATGCCGACGCCATCGCGCGCGAGATTCCTGGCCTCAATGCGGTGGCGCCGGAGGCGACGCAGCAGCAGGTGGTCGTCAACGGCAGCCACAATCACACCACGCAGATCACCGGCTCGACCGACGCTTATTTCGCCGCGCGCGAATGGAAGATTGTCGAAGGCCGTCCGTTCTCGCTTGCGGAACTGCGCGCCGGCAAAGCCGCCTGCATCATCGGCCAGACGGTGCGCACGCAACTTTTCGGTGCGGAAAATCCCATCGGCGCGCGCATGCGGGTCAACAAAGTGACTTGCGATGTCATCGGCCTGCTCGAACCGAAGGGTCAGTCCACCTGGGGCCAGGATCAGGACGATCTGGTGTTGATGCCGCTGCAGACCGTGCAGCGCAGGCTGGCCGGCAACACCGACGTCAACGTCATTCTGGTGTCCGCCGGCAGCGCCGCCAGCGTACCGCATGTCAAAGACCAGATTCAGCGGCTGATGCGCGAACGCCGTCACATGGTCGCGGGCGTCGCGGACAATTTCTCGGTTCAGGACCTGCAGGAAATCACGCGCACCGTGGAATCCACCACCGCGATCCTCACCGCATTTCTTTCCGCCGTCGCTGCCGTCAGCCTTCTGGTCGGCGGTATCGGCATCATGAACGTGATGCTGGTCTCGGTGACGGAGCGCACGCGCGAGATCGGCATTCGCCTTGCCATCGGCGCGCGCGCACGTGACGTGCTGCTGCAATTCCTGATCGAAGCGGTGGTGATGAGCGCCATCGGCGGCATCATCGGCGTCACCATCGGGCTTGTTGGCTCC
>DATCFN010000149.1:0-6468 GCA_036509475.1 Rhizomicrobium sp.
TTCGCCTTCCAGTAATCGGTAGGCTTGTCGGTATAGACGAGCTTGTAGCCGCCCTGCGTCAACCCATTCAGCGGATTGGTGCCGATGCCGTCGAGATGCGCGCGCAGGAATCCGGCCCAGTCGTAAGGCATGACGCTGTTCAGCGCTTTCACCACGTCGTCGAAAGTATAGGGGACAGTGACGAAACTTCCGTTGTTGATGCCGAAGAACGTGCGCGCGAAATCGTCGAGCGATTTCTTGCCGCCGGTTTTCTGACGGATCAGCGTGTCGGCATCGAGCCAGATCAAGAGGCCTTCGCCGTAGTAATCCTCGCTACGCTGCCATGTCCGCCACGGAATCGGACGGCGCGAGGCGATGATCGGATCGTTGGTCGTATCCTGAACATTGCGCCACTGGCGGCCGGGGCGTGTTGCATAGGTCGCCGCATCCGCCGCGATCGCGTCGAGGCCGTCCTGCTTGCTCCACAATCCCGATCGCGCGGCGAGCACGAAACCCCAGAACTGCGTCTGGCCTTCATAGACCCAGAGCAGGCTGTCGCGCATCGGCACGTCGAAGTTGGGCGTCCACAGATCCGCCGGACGGCGGAATTTGCCGTTCCACGAATGCGTGAATTCGTGGCTGAGAAGATCGCGCGACGAAACCGTCTTGTCCCAATGGGTGAAGTATTTGACGGTGGTTCCGTCTTCGCTGGACCGGTGATGCTCCAGCCCGTTGCCGCCCATGTGGTCGGATAGCGACAACAGGAAGTCGTAGTGATCGTAGTGATGCGATCCGAAGACCTTGTAAGCCTGGTCCACCAGGTTACGATGCGCCTGAATTTCCTGCGGCGTGATTTTCAGTTCGTCCGGCGTATCGGCGATGACGTCCAGATGGTTTTGCGTCTTGCCGCTGGGATCAAGATCGATGCGCACGAAATTCTTGCCCGCGATCATCGGAGAGTCTACCAGCGTGTTGAACGGCACCGGCTTGAACGTCGCATTGCCGACGCCGAATTGCGGGTCGAGCGCGCTGGCATAATGCCAGCCCGCGGGGAATTTCACGCTGGGTTCGAAGATGATGCCGCGCGAGAAATATCCTGCCGGATAGAACGCCAGCGAATTCCATTGCAGGCTCTGCATCTCATCGGTCATCACGATGCGGCCCTGATTGTGATCGGTCGCGGACAGAAACTGGAAATCGACATCGATGCTGCTGACGCCCTGCGGCACGTTCACATGGATAGCGAACACGTCGACCACGTCGCGCACCCACGGCACGACCTTGCCGCCGGCATGGATCGTCAGCCCCGCCATTTTGTCGAGCGTGCCGTTCGGTGCGTGATTGCCCGGCAGCCACTTCGGATAGAGCAGGATCAGGGCGCCGGCCTTGACGGGAATTGTTTCGTGTACGCGGAAGATACCTTGCGTCGTGTCGGTGGCGTCCACCGCGAGTTTGATTGTGCCCGGATAGGCGATGTCTTGCGGCGCGGGGATGCCGGGCGGCATCGGCACGGGTTGAGGGCCAGCCGCCTGTTGCGCGAAGGCGGCGCCGGCGAGCCCCGCCAGGGCGGCGGAGGCGATGAGCAAGGTTTTCAGTTTCCGGGAAACAGGTTTCATGGCGTTTGCTTGTCCTGATGTGGGGAGCGTCCCGAAACGCCCGAAGAAGCCGAAGTGTAACAATTCCGGCGATCACAGAAAGACAAAAAGCGGCTATTATCCCGTGGCAAACCCGCCGGGCCCAACATGTCCACCCCTTTCGTCTTGTTCGGCCGCGATCATCTGATCGTTCTGGCGCTGACATTCGCGGTGCCGCTGGTGCTGGCGGTGTGCGCGCGGATGAGCCGCGCCTCCGCGATGGACCGCGTCATTCGCACGATCTTCGCCGGTTTCCTGATCGCCATCTGGATTGTCTGGTACTGGCTGATCGTCGAGCGCGGCTGGATTTCGGCGCAGACCATCCTGCCGATGCATCTATGCGACTGGGCCACGATTGCCGTCATCGTCACGATGTTCGTGCCAAACCAGCGAAGCTATGAACTCGCTTACTTCTGGGCGCTCGCCGGAACCTTGCAAGGCTTGTTGACGCCCGATCTCGCCATCGGCTTCCCCGATCTGCGCTTTCTGGTGTTCTTCGGATTTCACGGCGGCGTCATAGCGTCGGTTCTATACCTGACATTCGGATCGCGCATGCGTCCCACTCCGGTCTCGATCCCGCGCGCCATCCTGGCGACGCTGATCTATGCCGTCTCGGCGGCGGCGGTCGATTGGCTCTTCAAGGTGAACTTCGGCTATCTGCGCGCGAAGCCCGCGCAGGCATCGGTGCTCGATTTCCTGTCGCCCTGGCCGTGGTATATCGGTGAACTCGTCGCGATCGGCCTGGCAGCGATCTTTGTCTTCTACGCGCCGTGGTTCATCGCGGACCGGCTGCGCCGGAAAGCCTAGCCGCGCATCGATGGTGCACCGGATACCGGCACCAATGCGCGATAGGCAAACGCACAAGCGCCATACATCAAGCCATACGCCAATGTTTCAATAAGAACGCTAGCAACACTCGTATACGGCCACACCGCCAGGGTTACGGCGCGCATCTGCTCGGCAAGCGCATTGACGCGCTGCTGAATGACGGCCTGCGTCGCGTGATGGGTAATGAGACGAAAGACATCGCCGAACTGGGGCAGAACACCGGTGCCGTAAATGGCAAACAGGAAAACGCATTGCACCACGATAAGCGGAATGAAGATCGCCGCGCCGATGATGAAGATGCGCCAGAAATTGCCGTGGGTGAGTTGCCAGCCACGCGCCAGATCGACTTTCTTTTCCACCACCACGACCGGCGGAATGAGAAATGTCAGCCGCGCCGCGATGAACATGAGCGCCCCGAAGAAGATAAGGAAGCAGGCCAGCACGAGAACGCCGACGAGGATTTGCGACATGCCGGGCGCCAGCGTGACGGCCTTCAATGCAAAGCCGCCGCCCACAAGCGCGATCACCATGAGAATGACAAGGCCGATATAGACCAGCAGCATCACCAGCATGAACAGCAGCCACGCCCCGATGAAGCGCCATACCGCCGCGCCAAGCGAGAAATAGACGAAGGACGGGCCGGTGTGCTGGCCGAGCGCCAGTTCGGTCACGCCCGTAGCAATCATCGCGCGAATGACGAGCGAGACGACAAAAAGGAAGGGAAACAGCTTCAGCGTCTGACGCGCGATGGCGTCGTGATCCGTTGGTGAAAGATGGTTGCCGAAAAAACCGGGCGTGACCATAAGGCCCAATGCGATGGCGACAACAAGCGGCGCCCAGGTGACCCCGAGTAGCTTCACAAAATGGCGAAACGCGAAGCCATAGGCATGCGCCACCGTTTCCCCGACCGGAATCTTTCCCATCGCACATCCCCCATTTGCCGCGCACACTACCGCACAAGGCCGTAAATCTCGCAATCCCGGCGCGCGCCGTCGCGCAGGATATGGGCCTTCATCGTTCCTTCACGCACAAAACCCAGCCGTTCCAGCAAGCGTTGCGACGCGGTATTGCCCGCATGTACCCGTGCCCATAGCCGTTCCAGTTGCAGCGCGCCAAAGCCGTGCGCAATCACCGCCTGCATGGCTTCAAAGGCGAAACCTTTGCCCCAATAGGCGCGGTTGAACAGAAAGCCGACTTCGGCACGGCGATGATGGTGGTCGATTTCCGATAGATCGCATTCGTCGATCGCCGGACCGTCCGGCGACAACGCCACGGCCCACCACAACACATTGCCGTCTTCCACTTCGGAGAAATGGTCGGCGATGATGTTTTCGACCTGTTCCACGCTGGTCTGCGCCGGCCAGTCCCAATAGCGCATCACCTCCACATCGCTACGTGCGGCCAGCAAGGCCGGTGCATCCGCCGTGGAAAGCGGCCGCAACGTCCGGCGCTTGGTCGTCAGGATCGTCATGTCGCTTGCCGGAAAAGGCGCTGATGCTTACATCTTGTGCCATGCAAGAGCCGCCGATCAAAGCCAAGATCCTTCCCGTCACGCCGTACCAGCAGAATTGCTCGCTGGTGTGGTGCACGGCGACGAAGCGCGCGGCGTTCGTCGATCCGGGCGGTGAAGTCGAGCGCTTGAAACAGGTTCTGACGGAACTCGGTCTTACCTTGGAAAAAGTTCTGCTCACGCACGGCCATCTCGATCATGCCAGCGGCGCCACGAAACTCGCGCGCGATTTCGGCGTGAAGATCGAAGGACCGCACAAGGACGATTTGTTTCTTCTGGAAGAGCTTGGCCGCAACGCGCGCCGTCCCGGCTTCAGCGATGCAGAGAATTGCCTGCCCGACCGCTGGCTGGAAGACGGCGACACCGTGACGGTCGGCGAGCAGACCTTCGGCGTGCGCCACTGTCCCGGTCACACGCCGGGTCATGTTGTGATCTATCACGAAGGCACGCGCATCGCCTTCGTGGGCGATGTGTTGTTTCGCGGTTCGGTCGGCCGCACCGATCTGCCGCGCGGCAATCATCAGCAGTTGGTGGATTCGATCACCGAACGCCTCTGGCCGCTCGGCGACGACGTGACCTTCGTGCCCGGCCACGGCCAGACCAGCACCTTTGGCTGGGAGCGCAAGACCAATCCTTACGTCTGCGATCTGGCGCTGGGACGCGCGTAAATACCGTTGTTCCGCATCGACGGCCGCTCTAGCATCGGCAGCACATTCGCTCGCGGTGATATTCTCATGTTGCGATTATATTTCGCGCCGCTGACACGTTCGATCCGGGTCAAGTGGTTGCTGGAAGAACTCGGCCTCGAACATGAGATCATTCCGCGGCAATTCAATCGCACAGCCTCGTACAAAGGTTAGGACACGCCGTCAGGCCGCTATCCTGTGCTTTATGACGGCGACACGATGCTCTCGGAGTCCGGCGCGGTCGTTCAATATATTCTGGAGAAGTATGGCAACGGGCGCTTGCAGCCCGCCATCGGCAGCCCGGACCGCGCGGCATACCTCTATTGGTTTCACTATTCGGAAGCGAGCGCCGCCGTCCCGATCAATCAATATGTTGGCCTCGCCGTGTACGGCAACGAAGCGGACAAGTATGCCGGGATGATCGAACGCACCCGGCAAAGCGCAAACCTCATGCTCAACTCCGTCGAAGATGCCATCAAAGGGCGCTCGTTTCTGGTCGGCGACAGTCTTTCCGGCGCGGACATCATGATGGGTTTCACCCTGTGGTCCGCGCGTATGTTGCGACTTCTCGACCATCGGTATCCGGAAACCGTGCGCTATTTCGGCGAACTGAAAGCGCGACCGGCCTTTGCCAAAGCGCTGACCGAGGGCCGAAGCTAAAGCGCGAGCGGCCTGTCTGCCGCTACGGCAAGGTCGCACGCTCAAAGTGCTGGACTCGCGCTGCAACCGCATGTTGCTATGCAAAAAAACATCTTCACGGGACGAGGAAAACGCCATGAGCGCCATCAATGCGGTGACCGACCTTACGCTTGACGGCGACGTTGCCGTCATCACGCTCAACTCGCCGCCGGTGAACGCACTGGGCGCGGCGGTGCGCGATGGGCTGGCCGACGGCTTCAAGCAGGCCATCGCCGATCCGAAGGCC
This sequence comes from Rhizomicrobium sp., assembly GCA_036509475.1. Taxonomy (GTDB): domain Bacteria; phylum Pseudomonadota; class Alphaproteobacteria; order Micropepsales; family Micropepsaceae; genus Rhizomicrobium. The sequence continues at coordinate 5,563 of DATCFN010000149.1, forward strand.
AAAGCCATCGTGCTGATCTGCGAAGGCAAAACCTTCATCGCGGGCGCGGACATTTCCGAATTCGGGAAGCCGCCGAAAGGCGCAAGCCTCTTCGACGTGCAGAAGATCATGGAAGATTCGCCCAAGCCCGTTGTCGCCGCCATTCACGGCACGGCGCTGGGCGGCGGATTGGAAGTAGCGCTCTGCGCGCATTACCGCGTCGCCGTGCCGAGCGCGAAATGCGGCCTGCCAGAAGTGGCGCTCGGATTGTTGCCGGGTGCTGGCGGCACGCAGCGCCTGCCCCGCATCGTCGGTCCGGAAGCGGCGCTCGACATGGTAACGAGCGGCAAGCATGTCGGCGCGAAGCAATGCCTCGAAAACGGCCTCGTCGATGAACTGGCGCCGGAAGGCAAGCTGAAGGAAACCGCCGTCGCCTTCGCGCACAAGCTCGCGGCCGAGAACAAGCCGCTGAAGAAAGTGCGCGAGAACAACGCCAAGGTGGAAGCCGCGCGCGGCAAGCCGGAAATCTTCGCGAACTTCCGCAAGGAGAACGCGCGCAAATTCCGCGGCTTCCTCGCCCCTGAATACAACATCCAGTGCATCGAAGCGGCGGTGAATGCGCCGAGCTTCGAAGAGGGCCTGAAGACCGAACGCAAGCTGTTCATGGAGGTGGTGAAGGGCAACCAGTCAGCCGCGCAACGCTATGTGTTCTTCGCCGAGCGTCAGGTGTGGAAAATCCCCGGCATCGACGACACGGCGACGATCCCCGTGAACAAGGTCGGCGTCATCGGCGCGGGCACCATGGGCGGCGGCATCTCGATGAACTTCCTGAACGCGGGCGTTCCGGTGACCATCGTGGAGATGAAGCAGGACGCGCTGGACCGCGGCGTCGCCACCATCCGCAAGAATTACGAGAACACGGCCAAG
>DATCFN010000150.1:0-3086 GCA_036509475.1 Rhizomicrobium sp.
CGCTGGCTCGCCGCGCTATAAGGAATATGCCGGCGATATTCACTCATCGGGCGCGCATTTGCTCAGCCTCATCAACGACCTGCTGGATGTCGCCAAGATCGAAGCGGGCCGCATGGAGATCGAGCCGGAACCGCTTGAAGTTCGCAAGACGCTGGAAAGCGCGCTCAAGATCATCGCGGTCAAGGCGCGGGAGCGCAAACAGGAACTGCTTGTCGAAGTCGCCCCGGATGTGCCGGAACTCTATGCCGATGAACGCGCTCTGAAGCAGATCCTCATCAATCTGGTTTCCAACGCTGTGAAGTTCACGCCGGAAGGCGGCCGCATCACCGTCGTCGCCAGCCGCACACGCTCCGGCGGTTTCCAGTTGATGGTCGAAGACAACGGTCCCGGCATTCCGCGCGACAAGCTGGACAAGATATTCAAGCCGTTTAGCCAGGTCGACAATCGCTACGACAGACAAGGTGGTGGGACGGGGTTGGGGCTCGCGCTCGTGCGCGGCCTTGTCGAACTGCATGGCGGACGTGCATGGCTCGAAAGCGAACAGGGCCGCGGCGCGCGCGCTTACATCGTGTTGCCGCAGGAGCCGAACGGCAATCTGCAAGGCGAAGACGCGGTCAGCGCAGCGGCGGCTTAGTTTCCAACCCTCCCCTTGAGGGAGGGTCGAAATTTGCGAAGCGAATTTCGGGGAGGGGTCAACGCCTCTTCGAAGTCTGACCCCTCCCCGAAAAATCAAAGGCCCGTACGCTTTCGCGCACGGGCCTTCAATTTTGTCGACCCTCCTTCAAGGGGAGGGTGAGTCATTACACCGAATAATACATCTTGAACTCTATGGGGTGCGGCGTGTGCTCGAAGGCATACACTTCGCCCATCTTCAGTTCGATGTAACTGTCGATGAAGTCGTCGCTGAACACGCCGCCCTTTTTCAGGAACGCGCGGTTGCCGTCGAGATTTTCCAGCGCTTCGCGCAGGCTGCCGCAAACCTGCGGAACCTGTTTCAGTTCTTCCGGCGGCAGGGCATACAAGTCCTTGTCCATCGGATCGCCCGGATGGATTTTGTTCTCGATGCCGTCGAGGCCCGCCATCAACAGTGCGGCATAGGCCAGATACGGGTTCGCGCCCGGATCGGGGAAGCGCACTTCGACGCGCTTGCCGTTGGGCGACGCGCTGAACGGAATGCGGCACGAGGCCGAACGGTTGCGCGACGAATAGGCGAGCAGCACCGGCGCTTCGAAGCCGGGGATGAGGCGTTTGTAGGAGTTCGTCAGCGGATTGGTGAAGGCGTTGAGCGCTTTGGCATGCTTGATGATGCCGCCAATGTAGAACAGGCAGGTATCCGACAGGTCGGCATAACCGGAACCCGCGAACATCGGCTTGCCGGCCTTCCAGATCGACTGATGCACATGCATGCCCGATCCGTTGTCGCCATAGACCGGCTTGGGCATGAACGTCGCCGTCTTGCCGTAGGCTGCCGCGACCTGATGGATCACGTATTTGTAAATCTGCATGTAATCGCCGCAGGTGGTCAGCGTGTTGAAGCGGAAGCCCAACTCATGCTGCGCGGTGGCGACTTCGTGGTGATGCTTTTCCGGCTGGATGCCCATGTCGCCCATGATGGCGAGCATTTCGCTGCGCATGTCCTGCGCGCTGTCCACTGGCGGGACCGGGAAGTAGCCGCCCTTGACGCCCGGACGGTGGCCGAGGTTGCCGCCTTCATATTCCTTGCCGGTGTTATAGGCGCCTTCCGCCGAGTCGATATAGTAGAAGGCCTTGTTCATGCCGACGTCGAAACGCACGTCGTCGAAGATAAAGAATTCGGCTTCCGGGCCGAAATAGACCGTGTCGCCGACGCCCGCCGACGACATGTATTTCTCGGCGGCCTTGGCGATGGAGCGCGGGCAACGGCCATAGCGTTGGCCCGTGGTCGGTTCGACCACATCGCACACCAGCACCAGCGTCGTCTGCGCGAAGAACGGATCGATCACCGCCGTATCGCAATCGGGCACCAGGGTCATGTCGGATTCGTTGATCGCCTTCCAGCCGGCGATGGACGAACCGTCAAACATCGTGCCGTTGGTCAGGAAGTCCTCATCGACCAGCGAAAGATCGAAGGTCACGTGCTGCCACTTGCCGCGCGGATCGGTGAAGCGAAGATCGACGAACTTGATCTCCTTCTCCTTGATCAGTTTCAGAATGGAATGTGCGTCGTGCTTCTCGGCCATAATTTCAGTCTTTCCTTCGACAGTTGAAAAAGTTCACCCCGGTTAAATTCAAATTGCGTCCGCGCCGGTTTCGCCCGTGCGTATGCGGATCGCTTCGGCGACATCCAGCACGAAGATCTTGCCATCGCCGATGCGGCCCGTGCGCGCGGCTTTCTGGATGGCGTCGACCGCTGCTTCCAGACGCTCGTCGGGGACGACGATCTCGATCTTCACCTTCGGCAGGAAATCCACGACGTATTCGGCGCCGCGATAAAGTTCGGTATGGCCCTTCTGGCGGCCGAAGCCTTTGGCTTCCGTCACTGTGATGCCCTGCACGCCGACTTCCTGCAGGGCCTCCTTCACTTCGTCCAGCTTGAACGGCTTGATGATGGCTTCGATCTTTTTCATGTGTGCTCCTACGCGCGGAAGCCCTACGGCATCCACGACCCATTAACGATTTAGCAGGGTTTGTGCCAGTCGTCGGCTGTATAATCCACAAGGTAAATCAGTGGGTTAGGCAACAATCCCGGTGCGACGCCTTGGGGGGCGCCCAAAATACAAGCAGATTGCCTATACAGAAGGCATTGTTATTAAGGCCGTGTTCGAGCGATTGGCGGCCATTGCGCGAGGGTGTTGGATACGGTCGATCGCGCGGAGCAAGGTCATGATCAACGGCGCTCATATGATCGTCTATTCGAAGGACGCGGAGGCCGACAAAGCCTTCATTCGCGATGTTCTGAAATTCCAACATGTCGATGTCGGTCACGGCTGGCTGATCTTCGGTTTGCCGCCATCTGAACTGGCGGTGCATCCGTCCGATGAAAATAACGTCCAAGAGTTTTACCTGATGACCGACGACCTCGACGCGGAAATGGCGGCGCTCATCAA
>DATCFN010000151.1:0-5163 GCA_036509475.1 Rhizomicrobium sp.
TCGACCGCACACAGGCGGGATCGCCCGCAACCTTCACGGTCTATCAGCTCATCCCCGGCTGGATCGAAGCGCTGCTGAAGATGCGGCCCGGCGCGCACTGGCACATCGTGATCCCGGCGAACCTTGCCTATGGCGAGCGCGGCGCGGGCAACGGATTGGTCCCGCCAAACCAGACGCTGGTGTTCGACATGGAACTCGTTGCCGTTCACCGCGCCGGCGAACAGTGACGTGATCCTCGTCACCGGCCGCGTCACGGCCAAGCCCGATACGTTCGAGGAGATCCTGCGTGTGTCGCGCGCGCATGTAGCCCGCTCGCGCAAGGAGCCGGGATGCATCAGCCACGATGTGTCGGTGGACGCGGACGATCCGCTGACCTTGCATTTCATCGAGCGCTGGGCGGATGCGGCGTCGTTGAAAACGCATTTCCGCGTACCGGAATCGCGCGCCATGTGGCAGGCGCTGCAAAGCCTCGCCGCCGATCCCGGCGCGATGCACATCTATCAGGCGGAAGAGATCAAGGTCTGATGCTGCGCGACGCCACGTCTGCCGACTGGCCCGAGCTTCTCGCGCTCAATGAAGAGTCGGTGCATTTCCTGTCGCCGATGGATGCGGCGCGGCTGGCGCAACTGGCGAAGGCGGCGTGCTCTCTGCGCGTTGTGGAGCAGGACGGCGCGGTCGCGGCGTTCCTCCTCGGCTTTCGGCGAGGCGCGAATTACGACAGCCCGAATTTTCTCTGGTTCAACGCGCGAGAGGGCGACTTCGTCTATGTTGATCGCGTGGTGGTGTCGCCGGAATTTCGCGGCCGCAAATTTGCGGATCTTCTCTACGATGATTTCGAAAGTTTCGCCCGCGCGCAGGGCGTGACACGCATCACCTGCGAAGTGAATGTCGAACCGCCCAATCCCGTCTCGCTGCGCTTCCATGAGCGGCGCGGTTTTCGCGAGGTGGGCCGCGAAGGCTACGGCGTCAAGACCGTCTCCATGCTGGAACAGGTGCTTTAGATCGCGCGCCGAAACATCAGTGCGCCCGCGACCGCTGCCCACAATGCCATTCCCACAATGGCGAGCATCATCAGAACCATCTGGCCCGCGAGGGCCGCAACGGCGCCTGCCATCACAGCGAGACCGATCAACAGGCCGGCCAATCCACCAGCACGGACAAGCCGCATCGCTGCCGCGCCCCAGGCCGTGATGCCCGCGCCTTGCCAGAACAATCCCATCGGCATGAGGAATTGGATCGCCGTGCCGCACAATACGAACAGGCTCTTTGCAAAGGGCAGGTGATCCGGGGGCGATGCCAGATAACGGACCGCCAGTTGCGGAATGACCAGCCCATCCACCACCAGCGACGCCGTCTGCAGCGCCGCGCCAATGGCGAAGAACACCAGCCCGGCAATGGCGAGACCGCGCTGCCATCCCAGCCGGCTCGAAAAGATCGCATAGCAGGCGAGCTGGATGGCGAGGACGACCGTGAAGCCGCCATGCACCACGGCGTTCTTTATCTGGTTCGCCGCTTCTTCCTTCAGCATACCGGCAAAGTCGGTGGCGCTTTCGGCCGGATGGTTCAGTAGCAGCACGGCGCTGGCGATGGCGGTTGCGAACAACACCGCGCCCACCATGCGCGAGCGGTCTGCGGTCTGGTCTGTCATGTGAAATCCCGGATTTGTGACGCCGAACGCTAGCGAGGTGTGGGACCGCGTTGTTGGCGTTGATGGCCGCGCCGTCCATTTCCAGACAGTGACAGTGATTTGTCCGGTATCGGATTGGCGGCGCGGCAAGAACCCGGCAAAGTCTCTCTATGCCCAAGTCCGACCGCCGCACCGAACGTACGCGCCATGCCGTGGCGGCGGCCTTCGTCGGCGAGGTGCTCACGCGGAGTTACGAAGACATATCGGTGGAAGACATCGTCAAGCGCGCCAATGTCGGGCGCTCGACCTTTTACATGCACTACAAGAGCAAGGACGATCTGCTGCGCGAAAGCATCTCGCGGCCGTCAACCGTTCTGGCGATCATCGTGGGCGGCGACGTCACGGCCCAGATGGTCGCGCCGCAGCTTGCCCATTTCCACGAACAGCGCGCGCGCAACGGCACGTTCTTCCGCGACCCGATCCGCAAGCTTTGGGTCAAACGCCTGGCCGAGATGATCGAGCCCCGTCTGACGAAACTTGCGCGTGCCGCGCACGCCCACCCATCTTTGCCGCTGGCGCTGATTGCTGCGCAGATCGCCGAGAGCCAGATCGCTCTCATCACGAATTGGCTCACCCAGAAGCCGAACATCGCGGCGCCGGTGATTGCGGAAGCCCTGATCGCGATGACGCTTGCCGGTATTCGGGCGTTTCTGGGGCTATCCGCCGATGCACCGCTCCTGATCCCCGGCGAAAAGCTGCGCGTGGTCCGTCCCGAAAGCTGAGCTTTGCTGCGGCGCACGCGGACCTGTCGTCAAAACTTCGCCAGAATCCCGGCCGCACTATAGTATTAAGGCTGTCGTTGGGGTGCTTATTCGCAACCGCCGCTTGGGGGATTAGCTATGCACGACGGCATTTATTACCTGGACTGGATTCTGGACTTCTTTCGCGCCGGCTTCGCGCAGGTCAACGCGACGCTCGGTCTGTTGATCGCGCTGTATTTCGCGTGGCGTCTTTCGGAATGGAAAGAGTTGTGGGCCACGGCGCTGGGCGCGGTGCTCATTCATGTCATCGCGATGGTGCTGGTGCCGATGATCGACCACAACGCGCCGCTGCGCTTGCCCGGCCTGCTCGACATGAGCTTCTGGAAATTCGTCGTGGCGCTTTACCTTGGCTACATCGTCATCATCGCGGCGCTGTTCTTTGTGAAGAGCAATGTCTTCAAAGCGGCCGGGGGCGGTGCGCACGCGCACTAAACCGGAGGCACAAGTCCATTGTAACGATCATACCTTTCCCGGCGGCTTCGCAACCGCCGGGCGGGGTGTGCGTTTACCCTGATATAGAGTTCCTCACAGGGGAAAACCGATGGATTTCCAACATATGGTCAATGTCGTTTGGGACTTCTTTCGCGAAGGCTTCAACCAGGTTAACGCGGTCGAAGGTCTTATTATCGCGCTTATTGCAGCGCTGTTTGTTCCCGCCTGGCACCGCGTTTGGGCGGTTGCTCTGGGGGCAGCGCTGGTCACCGTCATATTGAATGTGTTGCTGCCGGTTCTGGCGGATCATGCCCCATTCCGGCTGCCGCCGCTGATGGATCCGGGCTTCTGGCGCTTCATGGCGGTGCTGTTCGTCGGCTACCTCATCGTGATCGGCGTGTTCTTCTTCCTCAAGCGCCTGTTCCTGCGCGAAGCACATTAGTTGAAGGTTTCGGAGCATGGCGGCTATAACGGCCGTCATGTTCTCTTCTCTCCTCATCGCCAATCGTGGCGAAATTGCCTGCCGTGTGATTCGCACTGCCAAGCGCATGGGTTTGCGCACGGTGGCGGTTTACTCCGACGCGGACGCTAACGCACTGCATGTGCAGATGGCCGACGAGGCAGTTCATATCGGCCCGGCGCCGGTGCGCGAATCCTATCTGCGGGCCGATGCAATTCTGGCCGCTGCGAAGGCGACGGGCGCGCAGGCCGTCCATCCGGGCTACGGTTTCCTGTCCGAGAATGCCGATTTCGCGGAGGCCTGTGCCGCAGCCGGGATTGTGTTCGTAGGCCCCCCGCCCAGCGCCATCCGCGCGATGGGATTGAAAGACCGGGCCAAGACACTGATGGCCAAGGCCGGCGTCGCCGTGGTGCCGGGCTATCTTGGTGACGACCAGTCCACGGATCACCTGGCGAAAGAGGCCGGCAAGATCGGCTATCCGGTGCTGATCAAGGCCGTGGCAGGCGGCGGCGGCAAGGGGATGCGCCGCGTCGATGCGGCGGAGGATTTCGTGGCGGCGCTGGAAGGCGCGCAACGCGAAAGCAAATCATCGTTTGGCGACGACCGCGTGCTGATCGAGAAATACGTCACGCGACCCCGTCATATCGAGATGCAGGTTTTTGGCGACAGCCACGGCAATGTCGTGCATCTGTTCGAGCGCGATTGTTCGCTGCAACGTCGCCACCAGAAAGTGCTTGAAGAAGCCACCGCGCCGGGCATGCCCGAAGCGATGCGCCATGCGATGGGTGAGGCCGCGGTGAAGGCGGCGAAGGCCGTCGGCTATGTTGGCGCCGGCACGATCGAGTTCATCGCCGATGCGTCGGACGGGCTGAAGGCCGACCGTTTCTGGTTCATGGAAATGAACACGCGTCTTCAGGTCGAGCATCCGGTGACGGAAGCGATCACCGGTTTCGACCTGGTCGAATGGCAGTTGCGCGTGGCGTCCGGCGAGAAACTTCCGGCTACGCAAAGTGAAATCCGCGCGCACGGCCATGCCGTCGAGGCGCGGCTCTATGCCGAAGACCCGCAGAAGGGTTTCCTGCCGTCAGTCGGAACGTTGGAAAGACTGTCTATCGACGCGGCACATGTGCGCGTGGACAGCGGGGTGGAGCAGGGCGATACGATCTCGCCGTTCTACGATCCGATGATTGCCAAGGTCATCGCCCACGCGCCGACGCGCGAAGCGGCGATTGCCAAACTGGCGGACGCTTTGGCATCGACGCAGGTCGCCGGCGTCCGCACCAACAACGCGTTCCTTATCCGCTGCCTGCGCCATCCCGATTTCATCGCGAGCAATATCGACACCGGCTTTATCGGGCGGCACGAAGCCGACCTGATTCCACACGCGGCTGCCGCGCCTGACATTCTGGCTGCGGCCGCCCGGTTTGTGGCATGCGAGGATCATGTCGCGAATGTCGATCCGTGGAACGTGCAGGACAGTTTCCGCCTTTCGGGCCATGCCGATCAATCCGTGGGTTTTGTCGTGGACGGCAAGCGCGTGGCGGTTTCACTGCCCGCGCCGGATGCTCACGGCGATGTTATCCGCTTGGCCAATGGCGACATCGCCGTGATGAAAGACGGCGAGACATTCGTCGTGCAGCAATACAATCCCTTCGCCGCCGCTGATGCCGAGGGTGGCGCGTCCGACCGTGTCGTCACGCCGATGCCCGGCAAGATCATTCAATTGCTGGTAAAGCCCGGTGACAGCGTGACGAAGGGCCAGCCACTGGCTGTGCTTGAAGCGATGAAAATGGAACATACATTGTCCGCGCCCGCCGACGCGC
>DATCFN010000152.1:0-8218 GCA_036509475.1 Rhizomicrobium sp.
TTGACCATCATGGACCAAACCCTTCCCCGGTAACATGGTCTTTTTCCTGCGGCTTGCCGCGAGAAGCCGATAAAGGCCGCGCGCCAAGAAATCGATACTTCGCAAAACTGCCCAGATCGATCCCGCAATCAGCAGATCAAGCTCGATTCCCGAAACCCCCATATTGCTCAGCACATGATTTGCGCCAGCGCTCCCCGCCACGATAAAAGCCAGTAACCAGAGGAGGAACAAGATTAGAAAAAATGCGAGCGCGACAAACAGGGCAATCTTGTCGGCCCAGATGAATAAGGCGCGGTGACGGCCATTGTCAGAGTTCAATGCCATGATTGGTTCCCTGTCTCTCATCCAACGCGACCGCAGGCGTTCGGTTGCCGCCGGCCGCCATCAGGGTTCGCCAACACACGATTTGGCACGGCTTGGACGGCCTGCTTGACGTTCAGTACTTTGTCGAGGGCGCTGGCCGCATAGTTTGGGGGTGCCGAAGTCCTATTTTGCAACAATTGTTCATACGCTCGGAACCAATGCCACGGTCGGGAGCTATTGCACCGGCCCTCGTTAGTGGCGAAAGGGCCCTGACAGCGATATCTGGCAGAAAAAGGCGGCTTTCGCCGTGTGTAGGTGTCACGGCGGGGTGTCTAATGGCCGTGATATTAATCGTCGAAGACGAAATCTTTACGCGCGAGATTGCCGAATTGATGATCCAGGACTGGGGTCACCAGACGTTTTCTGCGAGCGACGTGGCGGAGGCACTCGTCGTTCTCCGTTCGCCTCAGCACATCGATCTTCTGTTCACGGATAAGCCCATGCGCTTGATCAGTTCTTTGCGCTTCGCACGTGATGGCGGCGTCTTGAGATATTCAATGATATGCGGCTCTTCGCCGGAATTTCGGATAAGACCAAGAACGTTGCGCGATGTTTCGCAGGCCGGATTATGATAAATCGTGACCGTCATGCGGATTCCTTAGTGCCGCTGACCTTGCCGATGGCGTCGACTTCGCGTTTGAGGGACAGGCGGTCGAGGCTTTTGACCGGCAGGTTGGCGAACAGCTCGATCCGCCGCTGCAAGGTGATAAAGGCCTCGCGAAACGCGTTCTCGATGGTTAGTTTGTCGCCGACAACCGCCGCGGGATCGGGAACGCCCCAATGCGCGGTCATCGGTTGGCCCGGCCACGCCGGGCACACTTCATTGGCGGCGTTGTCGCAAACCGTGAACACGAAATCGAGCTCTGGCGCGCCGGGTTTGGCGAACTCGTCCAGCTCTTGGAGCGCAAGCCTTCGGTTGGATAGTTGAGCCTTCGCAGGAGCGACAAGCTGTACGGGTTCACGGTGCCTTTCGGATCGGAACCGGCGGAATAGGCATTGAATTTGCCGCGTCCGATTTTCTTGAGAATGGCTTCGCCGAAGATAGAGCGGGCCGAATTTCCGGTGCAGAGGAACAGCGGGTTGTAAGAGCGATCCGGTATCTGTGAACGCATGGAAGCCTCCAGTAAAGCCGGTGATCAGGACGTGCGGCGGGAACGGGTCTGGCGCGCCGCGCGCTTGGGTTCGCAACACATCGCGCGGGTCGCCGCTTCGGCGAGTGGGGCGCAGACTTCGGCGCTCCCCGCGCAGCAATCTTCGGTCAGATAGACGAGCAGATCGCGCATGGCGTCGAATTGTATCGCATAGATGATTGAGCGGCCGTCGCGTCGCGCGCGCAACAGCTGCGCGTTCGACAACACAAGAAGCTGCGCCGACAGCGTGTTGGCCAGAACACCGAGCTTGCGCGCGATGTCGCCCGCTGCCATGCCGTTGGGACCGGCCCTGACGAGAAGCCGGAATACTTCGAGGCGTGCGTCCTGTGCCAAGGCCGAGAGGCGCTTGATAGCATCGTTTAATTCCATAGTTCCATGATTTCGGAAATATCACGGCGGGTCAAGCAAACATCCCGGTGCGGTTGTCATCGTTCTGTCATTGAACTCTGGGCGTATGTTTTGCGGTCCCCACAAGACCCATCACGGCAACCATCGGGAGAGCATGATGACGTTTCGCGGTTTTTTCGTTGGCAAGCGCGACCAAGCGCCAGTGCCGGCCCCTGCCGCGCGCGCGGCTGGCCGCGCAACGGACGCGCACACCGTTCGTGCTTTTGGCGATGCGCTTGATGGCCTCATTGTCCAAGTCAAAAACATGGGCCAGCACGTTGCCGGAATGGTGGAAGGGTGCGTGCCGGTCTTTCTCGATCACGATATGGGGGCAGCGAAGCGCCTGATCCAATCCGATCTCGAAACCGACCGGAAAAAAGATGCGATCATCGCGAAAACCCTCGAAGTCCTGGCCCTTCGCCAGCCGGTTGCATCCGACCTTCGGCTGGTGCTAGCGGTCGAGCATGTCGCGGGCGACCTTGAACGTACCGCAGACCATGCCAAGAACATCGCCAAGCGTGCGCTTGCGCTGCCGAAAGGTGGCAATCTCGATCCGGCGATGCGCGAGTTGATGATGCGCCTCCACGCGGCAGTGCTTCACATGCTAATCGACTCGCTCGGCGCCTTCGGTGAAGGCGACGCGGCACTTGCTGCCGAAGTTCGCCGCCGCGACCATGAACCCGATGCGATGTACGATGACCTTTTCCACGCAGCCATCGCCCGGCTTCAGGCGGATTCTTCCGATGCCGCCGCCGATGTGCAGACGCTTTTTGTCGGCAAAAGTCTCGAACGCATCGGCGACCACGCGACAAATATCGCCGAAGAAGCTCAATTCCGCGCGCGCGGCGATCTGCCCACCGCGACCCGCTCATAGCGATTTCCAGTGTTTCTGCGGAATTTCTTGTGGCGCCCGTGGCCGGACGTTTGTTCCAAGACGGCCTGTCACAAAAGTTTTGCGAAATTGAAGCAGTACTTAAGCGTGCGATTGCCAAACAGTAACCTGGGTCGTTGGAGACCCGAGCCGTAGGGACCACTCGGCAAAATGTCGGGGTCCAAAACCATTTTGAGAGGACGACATGAATAAATGGATCAACGCATGCGCGGGCGCGGGGCTTGGGCTTGCTCTATCGGTTTCGACGGCGTTTGCCACCGATATTACCGGCGCGGGATCGACATTCGCCTATCCGATTTACGCCAAATGGGCGGAAGCCTATAAGAAGCAGACCGGCATCGGCCTGAACTATCAGTCCATCGGTTCGGGCGGCGGCATCGCTCAGATCAAGGCCAAGACCGTTGAATTCGGTGCCTCCGACATGCCGTTGAATGCCGGCGCGCTGGAAGCGGCTGGCTTCACGCAATTTCCGACCTGCATCGGCGGCGTCATCCCCGTCGTGAACCTTCCGGGCATCAAGCCGGGCGAATTGGTCCTCGACGGTCCGGTGCTTGCCCAGATCTATCTGGGCAAGATCACCAAATGGGACGATCCGGCCATCAAGAAGCTGAATCCATCTGTGAACCTTCCGTCCACCGCGATCGCCGTGGTGCATCGTTCCGACGGATCGGGCACGACCTATATCTGGGCGAACTATCTGGCCAAGGTCAGCCCGCAATGGGCGACACAGGTCGGCGTCGCGACGTCGGTGGAATGGCCGACGGGTCTGGGCGGAAAAGGCAATGAAGGCGTTGCCGGCACCGTGAAGCAGACGGTCGGTGGCATCGGCTATGTCGAATACGCCTATGTGAAGCAGAACAGCATGACCTTCACGCGCATGATCAACCATGATGGCGCCGTCGTGACACCGACCGTCGATGCTTTCCAAGCGGCGTCCGCGAAGGCGGACTGGGTGCATGCCGTCGGCTTCAACCTGATGCTCACCAATCAGGGCGGCGCGGCTTCTTGGCCGATCGCGGGCGCGACCTTCATCCTGGTTTACAAGAATCCCTCGGATGCGAATGCGGAAAAGGGCGCCCTGTCGTTCTTCAAGTGGGCGTTCCAGAACGGCGATGACATCGCCAAGAACGTGGACTATGTGCCGCTGCCGCAGGCCACCAAGGACGCGATCTTCAAGAGCTGGAAGGACAATATCGTTCCGGCATCGGTTCCGTAGTGTTCACCGTCGGCCGTAAGGCGTGACGGAATGAGACAAGACGGGGGGCTGTGATGGCCCCCCGATTTGTTAAAGTGGGTGTGATCTTCCAATGGTCGATGTCGTCTTGGACGAAGCTTATGAAGTCGATCCCGCGCGCGGCGCAGCGCTCAAGCGATTCGGCCGCAGTGATGCCCGATTCCGTTTCCTCACGCGGGCGGCGGCGCTTCTGGTCGTCATCATCTTCGCCGGCATCATGGTTTCGTTAGTCAGCGGATCGATCCCCGCCTTCAAGGCGTTTGGCTGGGGCTTTCTCACCAGCAGCGTGTGGAATCCGGTCACCGAGAAATTCGGTGCCTTCGCCGCGATCTACGGCACCGTGGTCACTTCCGGGCTCGCCATGCTGCTCGCGGTTCCGCTGGGCATCGGCATTGCCATCTTCCTCACCGAACTGTGCCCGCGGGCGCTCAAGCGCCCGATGGGCATCGCCATCGAATTGCTGGCGGGCGTTCCGTCCATCATCTATGGCATCTGGGGCTTATTCGTGTTCGCACCCTATTTCCAGGCGAATATACAACCGGGTCTGATCGACTTTTTCGCCAATATTCCGGTGCTGCAGGACATCTTCGCCGGTCCGCCTTACGGCATTGGCATCTTCACCTCGGCGCTTATTCTCTCCATCATGATCCTGCCGTTCATCTCGGCGGTGACGCGGGACGTATTTGAGACCGTGCCGCCCGTTCTGAAGGAAGCAGCCTATGGCACCGGTTGTACGACATGGGAGGTGATGTGGCGCATCGTGCTGCCGTTCGCGCGCCCCGGCGTTGTCGGCGGCGCGATGCTGGCGCTGGGCCGAGCGCTGGGCGAGACGATGGCCGTCACCTTCGTCATCGGCAACGCACACCACATCAATGAGTCGCTGTTCGCGGCGGGTACGACGATCTCGGCCACCATCGCCAACGAATTCACCGAAGCTTTGGGCGATCTTTATGTGTCGTCGCTATTCGCCATTGGCCTGATCCTGTTCGGCATTACCTTCATTGTGCTGGCTTCCGCGCAACTGATGCTGAAGAGCTTGGAACGCCGCGCGGGGGGCAAATCGTCATGAACCGCGGGATTTATTTTCGCCGGCGCGCCATCAACCAGATTTTTCTATGGCTTTCGACGGCCGCGGCCGCCATCGGCATCATCGCGCTGATTCTCATTCTCTATGCGCTGCTGAAGAACGGCATTGGTGGACTTTCCGCCAACGTGTTCACGATGGACACGCCCGCGCCGGGCTCGCAGGGCGGGCTTGCGAACGCCCTCGCGGGGAGCCTGATAATGAGTTTCGCCGCTGTGCTGGTGGGCACCCCCATCGGCATGCTGGCCGGAACCTATCTGGCCGAATATGGCCGCCACTCCTGGCTCGCCTTCGTAATCCGCTTCGTGAACGACATTCTGCTGAGTGCGCCGTCCATCATTATCGGCCTGTTCGTCTATCAGTTGATGGTGGTGCGTATGCATCATTTTTCCGCTTGGGCCGGTATCGTGGCGCTGGCGGTGATCGTAATCCCGGTCGTGGTACGCACGACGGAGAACATGCTGTTGCTTGTTCCCAACACGCTGCGCGAAGCCGCCGCTTCCATCGGCGCGCCGCGCGCGATCTCCATCCGTGCCGTGACCTGGCGCGCCGCCCGCGCCGGCATCGTGACCGGCGTGCTGCTCGCCATTGCGCGAATTTCCGGTGAGACGGCGCCTCTGCTCTTCACCGCGTTCGGCAATCCCTACTCGTCCACCGATCTGAACGCGCCGATGGCGAGCTTGCCCAAGGTGATCTTCGATTTCGCCAATTCTCCCTATGACAATTGGCACACCCTGGCCTGGGCCGCCGCGCTGCTGATCACGGCCGCCGTTTTGAGCTTGAGCATTTTCGCCCGTCTGCTCGAATCCAGACAGAGATGAACATGAACGACATGACACGCGTCGACCAGAATGTGCGCATCGATATTCGCGATCTGAATTTCTTCTATGGCAAGAACCAGGCGCTGAAGAACATCACGATCCCGCTCTACGACCGCAAAGTCACCGCTTTCATCGGCCCGTCGGGCTGTGGAAAATCGACCTTGCTGCGCGTGCTGAACCGCATCTACGAGCTTTATCCCAATCAATATGCCAAGGGCGAAGTGCTGCTCGACGGCGAGAACATCCTGACCGGCGGGCAGGATCTCAATCTGCTGCGCGCCAAGATCGGCATGGTGTTCCAGAAGCCGACACCATTCCCGATGACGATCTACGACAATATCGCCTTCGGCATTAAGCTCTATGAGCGTATGCCAAAATCCGAACTCGACGGCCGCGTCGAACATGCGCTGAGCCGCGCCGCGCTGTGGGGCGAAGTAAAAGACAAGTTGAAGGAATCAGGCCTGTCATTGTCCGGCGGCCAGCAGCAACGCTTGTGCATCGCCCGTACTGTGGCGACGAAACCGGAAGTGATTTTGCTGGACGAGCCTTGCTCGGCGCTGGACCCGATCTCGACCGCGAAGATCGAGGAACTGATCGACGAATTATCGAACGAATATACCATCGTCATCGTGACACATAACATGCAGCAGGCGTCCCGCGCCTCCGACTTCACTGCGTTCATGTTCTTAGGGGAACTGGTCGAATACGGCCCCACCGAACAGGTCTTCACCGCGCCGAAAGTCAAGCGCACGGAAGACTACATCACCGGACGATTCGGCTAAGATGAGCGTGCCGGTGCCGTCTCAGCACTGCGACGTGAACCGGGCCGGAGAGGCCGACGAGCAGCGGGTGCTTATTTTCGACGACATCCGTGTCGATCTTGACAATGTTCGGGTGCGGCGGGACGGCGTGGCAATCCATCTGGGGCCGACGGAATATCAATTGCTTTGCTTCCTGCTGCGCAATCCCTACACCGCTCATAGTCGCGCCCAACTGATCCGCGCCATCCGGTCGGCCGATACGCCCATCCGTTCCTGCACCATCGATATGCATGTTTTTCGGCTCAGGAAAGCCTTGAACGGTGTTAACCGCGGAGAAGTCATCCATACCGTGCGCGCCGTCGGATACGCATTGCGCTCTGCAATCTGAGGGCCGGGCTTGATCCTTCTCTCGGGTTGACGGCGCTTGCATCGGGGCGGCGTTGATCGGCATGTCCCGCCATGCGGCGGGCAAGCCTCAGATCGAGCGCTGGTTCACGCGCTTCGACAGTTCTTCCGCGCTTTCCTTCCGCTCCGAATAGCGATCGACGAGATAGCTTGAGCATCCGCGCGTCAGCAGCGTGAATTTCACCAACTCCTCCATCACATCCACGATACGGTCGTAATACGCGGATGGCTTCATGCGGTCTTTCTCGTCGAACTCCATGAAGGCCTTGGACACGGAGGACTGGTTAGGAATGGTGATCATGCGCATCCAGCGTCCCAGGACGCGCAGTTGGTTGACCGCATTGAAGGATTGCGAGCCGCCGCTGACCTGCATCACTGCCAGCGTTTTGCCTTGAGTGGGACGCACCGCCCCAAGCGCCAGCGGTACCTAGTCGATTTGCGCTTTCATGATTCCGGTCATCGCGCCGTGGCGCTCTGGCGAGCACCACACCATGCCCTCAAACCACACCACCAGATCGCGTAGCTCCTGAACCTTGAGATGATCAGGGTCGGCATCGTCCGGCAGCGGCAGACCTGACGGATCGAAAAGGCGTGTTTCGGCGCCGAGACGGCGCGCGATGCAGGCCGCTTCCTCGCTCGCCAAACGGCTGAAAGCCCGCTTGCGGACCGACCCGTACAAAAACAAAATTCTCGACGGATGATCGAATGCTGCTGCATGAAGCAGGCGCATCTCATCAATTTCCCGGAAGCTCTCCGCATCCACGTTCGGCAGGTTATTTTGGGTGGTCACAGTCAAGCTTTCACAAATGGGAACGGTCTTGCGAGCATCGAGGTGGATGTTATTTCCAAATTTGTTGAAATGTCGATCTAAGTCAAGCAAAAGTACTGGGATAGAGGAAAGCGCCCGGGATATCAAAACCGCCAAAAATTTGGCCGTGTCTCGAGCTTCGATCAAATCGAGGGCCGGTGCCGTTCATTGACGGCCTATGTCGAAGCCGTCAGCAATCCGGCTGTAGGGACGGCTAAAAAGGTGCGGCAAAAGCGCGGGAGCGCGGACATAAGGCTGAAACCCCGGAGCGAAACCAAACAGCAGGAACGGCGAGCCTGATGGATATAGGAA
>DATCFN010000153.1:0-2486 GCA_036509475.1 Rhizomicrobium sp.
CGCGACGCTGACGACCGTGCTCTTCATCCGCGATCTGGTGACGGGCGCGCCGGGCATCGGCTTCGCGTTCCAGATCAACCTGTGGCTCTGGTTCACGGTTCTGTTCGCGAATTTCGCGGAAGCCGTTGCCGAAGGGCGCGGCAAGGCGCAGGCCGCCGCGCTGCGCCAGACCAAGACCGATGCAGTCGCCAAGCTGCTCGACAAAGGATCGTCGCAGCCCCGCCTTGTGCCGGCGGCCACGTTGAAGCTGGGCGACATCGTATTTGTTGAAGCCAACGATCTTATCCCGAGCGACGGCGACGTGATCGAAGGCGTCGCCTCCGTCAATGAGGCTGCGATCACGGGTGAATCCGCGCCCGTCATCCGCGAGAGCGGCGGTGATCGTTCCGCCGTGACCGGCGGCACCATGGTCATCTCCGATTGGATCAAGGTTCGCATCACGGCGGCTCAGGGCCACACGTTTCTGGATCGCATGATCGCATTGGTCGAAGGTGCGGAACGCCAGAAGACGCCCAACGAGATTGCGCTCAACATCCTGCTGGCCGGTCTCACCATTGTTTTCGTGTTTGCGGTGGCGACCATTCCGAGTTTCGCAACTTACGCCGGCGGGCACATGTCGGTGCTGGTTCTTGTGGCGCTGTTCGTCACGCTCATCCCCACTACCATCGGCGCGCTGCTCTCCGCCATCGGCATCGCTGGCATGGACCGGCTTGTGCGCTTCAACGTGCTTGCCATGTCGGGCCGCGCGGTCGAGGCGGCGGGCGACGTTGACACGCTGCTGCTCGACAAGACGGGCACGATCACCCTAGGCAATCGCCAGGCGACCGAGTTTTTGCCGATCGTGGGCGTGAGCGAGCAGGAATTGGCGGACGCCGCACAGCTTGCTTCGCTGTCCGACGAGACGCCGGAAGGCCGCTCCATTGTTGTGCTGGCCAAGGAGAAGTACGGCATTCGCGGGCGCGACATGGCGCCGATGAATGCCAAATTCATTCCGTTCTCCGCGCAGACGCGCATCAGCGGCATAGATGTGGAGGGCTCCTCCGTTCGCAAAGGCGCCGTGGACGCCGTGCTCGACTATGCACGCGCCCAGGCGGGACTTACGGCACCGCGCGATGCGGATGGCGCGGCGGCGGCAGCGCTGAGAGCCGTCGGCACTGACACGACGCAGCAAATCCTGAGCCTGTCGGAACGCATCGCCAAGACCGGCGGCACGCCGCTGGCGGTTGCCAAGGATGGCAGGCTGCTCGGCGTGATCCATCTGAAAGACATCATCAAGGGCGGCATCCGCGAGCGTTTCGCGGAGTTGCGCAAGATGGGCATCCGCACAGTGATGATCACAGGCGACAATGCGCTGACGGCGGCCGCGATCGCAGCGGAATCCGGCGTCGACGACTTCCTGGCGCAGGCAACGCCGGAGGCCAAGCTCAAGCTGATGCGTGAAGAGCAGGGCAAGGGCAAGCTCGTCGCCATGTGCGGCGACGGCACGAACGACGCGCCGGCGCTGGCGCAGGCCGATGTCGGCGTCGCGATGAACACCGGAACGATGGCGGCGCGCGAGGCCGGAAACATGGTCGACCTCGACAGCGATCCGACCAAGCTCATCGAAATCGTGGAAATCGGAAAGCAGTTACTTATCACGCGCGGCGCGCTGACGACCTTCTCCATCGCCAACGACGTCGCCAAGTATTTCGCCATCATACCGGCGATGTTCGTGGCCTTCTATCCGCAGCTGCAGGCGTTGAACGTCATGGGTCTGCATTCGCCGCAGAGCGCCATTCTCTCGGCGATCATCTTCAACGCGCTTATCATTATCGCGCTCATTCCGCTGGCGTTGCGCGGCGTTGCCTATCGCGCGATGGGGGCCGCCGCGCTGCTGCGCCGCAATCTGCTAATCTACGGCCTCGGCGGCATCATCGTTCCGTTCGTTGGCATCAAGCTCATCGACCTGGCCGTCACGGCCGTCGGTCTTGTCTGAGGACCACACCATGTTGAAACAAATCCGCCCCGCCATTTTGATGATTGTGCTCTTCACCATCATCACCGGTGTTGCCTATCCATTGGGGATGACCGGGCTGGCCCATTTGCTGTTTCCGCATCAGGCGGATGGCAGCCTCATTGAGAACCACGGCACGATCGTGGGCTCAGAACTGATCGGTCAGAGTTTCGCGGGCGCCAAATATTTTCATGGCCGGCCGTCCGCCGCGGGCAATGGCTATGACGCCGCGAATTCTTCCGGCTCCAATCTCGGTCCGACATCGAAGGCGCTCATCAAGCGCGTTGCGGTCGATACGGCCAAACTGCATGCCGAAAATCCCGCGGCACCGGTGCCTGTGGATCTGGTGACGACATCCGCAAGCGGGCTCGATCCCGACATCACGCCTGCGGGTGCCTATTTTCAGGTGCCGCGGATCGCCAAGGCGCGGGGGATGTCGCCGGACGTTCTGCGCAAGCTGGTTGGCGAGCATATCGAAGGTCGGCTTTTGGGG
>DATCFN010000154.1:0-3977 GCA_036509475.1 Rhizomicrobium sp.
AAAGGACGGGCTGAAGACGATCTCCATCCAGCTCTTCGGAAAGAACCGGCCGTCGATAACCTCGTAACCGGCCGGTGTTTGCATCCAACTGTTGACGGCCAAAATCCAGAAGGACGAAAACAAGGTGCCGGCGGCGACCATCAGGGCGGCAAAGAAATGCACCCAGCGTGGCACCAGGGTGCGTCCGAACAACAGGACGCCGAGGAAGGCGGCTTCGAGAAAGAAGGCGGTCAGTCCTTCATAGGCCAGCAGCGGCGAAATGATGTTGGCGGTCGCGTCCGAAAACCGGCTCCAGTTCGTTCCGAACTGGAAAGGCATGATGATGCCGGATACCACGCCCATCGCGAAAGAGACGGAGAAAATCTTGGTCCAGAAGCGCGATATGCGAAGATAGATCTCGCGCCGTGACGCGAAATACAAGCCCTCCATGAAGGCGATAAAGGAGGCGAGCCCGACAGTGAAGGCCGGCAGCAGAATGTGCCAGGCGATAACCCATACGAATTGCAGCCGGGACAGAAGTAAGGCCTCGTGTGTCATTCGGTCTTCGCCCCCTGATTGTTGTCGCCCGAATCGCGGGCACGGCCCTGCGCGAGTCTACCAGCATCCATGAGATATCGTTGGCCCTTCTTCAGCAGCACGCCTTTGGAATTGGCAATTCCAAGCTCAAGGCTTTCCCCGACCCGATGCGACAAAAGAATAAAGCGTTCTGCTGCCGCTGGCGGACACATATTCCGGGCCGTTTCGGCAAAAAGCGCCAACCAGCGATCGAAATGCCCGGCATCAACCGGCAACGGCAGGTGCTTAACCATCGGCTGGCCGTGGTATCGGCCGCTCATGAGCGCGACCGAGGACCAGAAGGCAAACATTTTTTGCAGATGCGGCTCCCAGTCGTCGATCTTCGCGGCGAAAATCGGTCCGAGGACATCGTCATCGCGGACTTTTGCGTAGAAGCCGCGCACAAGCCGCTCGATCATAGCCTCGTCGATCCCGGTCTCGGCCTGGATTTGCGCGGTGATCGCCGCGCGCCGTGCGGCCGCTGTCTGGGCATCCGCGCTCATGACGTCGCGCCTTCGGTACGGATCAGTTTCACTGGATCGGGTCTTGAGACACCGCCTGTGCCGGCGAACTCGATCGCAAGCGTGTAGCCGGGCGTATCGCGGATCGGCCTATGCGGCGTCGTGACCATGGGCATCTTTTCTTTGATTACGCAAATACTCGACCAGCACAAGGGCCTGATTGTGTTCGGTGTCGTGTGCACCATAGACCAGCGTCACCGGACCGCGCGCCAACAACGCATCGAGATGCGCGACCGCTTCTTCGTTGTGCGCCAGTTCGGCGCGGTACCGGCGGCTGAACTCCGTCCAGCGTGCGGGGGCGTGCCCGAACCATTTGCGCAATTCGGAACTCGGGGCAATCTCCTTGAGCCACAGCGTCACCGCCGCACTCTCCTTGCGCAGTCCGCGCGGCCATAACCGGTCAACGAGCACGCGAGCGCCGTCATCCTTGTCGGGTGGATCGTAAACACGCTTGATGCGGATGTCGGAAACGGCATGGGTCATGGTTGTGAAACTCATTCGGGTCCTGCTGGAACATGGTGCAGGAAGATTGTCAGAAGAAGAGACGAGTCTTCGAATGCCTTGACCGAATGCGGCACGCCGCCCTCGAGATAGACCCACTCGTTGGCCTTCAAGACGATAGGTGTGGGATCGACGCCGAGTTCGACATGCCCTTCCAGACAGTGCAGCGTGATCTCTCCGGATACCTTGTGTCGCGGGATTTCGGCGCCGGCATGGACGATCAGCCGAATGACCTCGAAATGATCTGCCTTGATGACAGCGGTAGTCCTTGCTTCCCTCAGATCGGGCCCCATCGGTCTGAGATCGACGATTCCGCCCGATTTAGCGTGATGCAGCGCCATCAGCCGTGATCCTCCTGGTTCTTCCGCCACCGGTCACGGCGGAAGGATGAGCGTCCATCTCGATGATCACTCCGCCGCCTGGTTCAGCGGCAGCGGCTTGCGGAAGATCAGACGATCGACCGCTTGCGGATAGAGTGGGCGCAGCTTGACGATGAAGTCCCATGCCATGAGCAACGCGCCGACCGCGAACAGCACATCGCCCGGTAGCCGCATCCACTGCCAAAACAGGGTCGTGTTGTAGAAGGCGCCGCTGCGGGCGTAGGCCAGACCATGCTCATACACAGCGTCGAGCTGTCCCCAGCCAATTGGGAAGAAGTTGAGCAATATCCACAGCACCAGCCCGCCGTTGTAGAGCCAGAAGGCCCACAGCCCGAGCTTCTCGCTGAAAGCGGGACGCTCCGCATGGATGTAGCGCAGACAGAAATAGATCAGTCCGATTGCCAGTTCGCCGAACGCGCCGAACAGCGCGGTGTGAGCATGGTTGAGCGTCAGGAAGGTGCCGTGCTCGTAGTAGTTCACCAGCGGCGCATTGAGCGTGCCACCGCCGAACACGCCGGCGCCGACGAAATTCCAGAACGCTGCCCCGATAACATAGGTGTAGGCCAGCCGGTATCTGAACTCCTGATGCGCCTTGATGAGGCGATAGTGATTGGTCGCCTCGATGATCAGCAGCACCAGCGGCAGCACCTCGATGAAGGAGAACATGCTTCCCATCGGCACCCACATGCTGGGACCGCCGGCCCAATAGAGGTGATGGCCGGTGCCGATGACGCCGCCAAGGAAGATCAGGATGATCTCGAAATAGGTCGCCCGCTCGGCGAGCTTGCGGGAGACCAGGCCGACCGACATCAAGAGATAGGCGCTCATCGCGGCGGCGAAGAACTCGAACGACTGCTCGACCCAGAGATGGACGACCCACCAGCGCCAGAAGTCGGTGATGGTGAAGGACTTCTCGATCCCGGTGAGCGGGATCATGCCGAACACGTAGAGGACAGCGATATTGATGGTGGACGCCCAGATCAGGTGTTCCATGTGGATGCGCCCGGTCCAGAACTGGCCGGCCGCCTTCCGCCAGAGCGCCGGGCTCGGCCACAGTGCCCGCATCACGAGCACGCTCCACAACGCCAGCCCGATGAAGAAGCCGATCTGCCAGAAGCGGCCGAGCTGGATATAGGAGAGGCCCTGGTTGCCGAACCAGAACCAGTTCTGGTCGATGACCCCCATGATGCCGAGATAGTCGCCGATCAGCGCGCCGGCGACGACCAGCAACGTGACCCAGAACAGGAAATCCACCAGCCAGTGCTGGCCTTTGGCCTCCTGGCCGCCGGCGATGGCGGGCGCCAGGAACAGTGCCGCGCCGATCCATGATAACCCAATCCAGATGATTGGTGCCTGGATATGCACGTCGCGCAGGAAGTTGAACGGCAGGAAGTCGTTGATCGCGATGCCGTAGAAGCTCGCCCGATCATAGTAAGAGTGCGCCATGATGATGCCGGCCAGGATCTGGACTAGCAGCAGCGCCGCAACCGCGAGAAAATATTTCCAAATCCGCTTCTGGCTCGGCGTCAGCGGCCGGAAGGTCGAGAGCACCGGGTCCATTGGCGCGTCGTCGGGATGGTTGAGGAAAAACTCATAGATGAACAGCACGACACCAAAGGCGAAGAAGGTGAAGCAGAAGCTGATCCAGGTCCATTTGAAGGTGTTGGTGGTGGGCGTATTACCCACCAAGGGTTCGAAGGGCCAGTTCTGGGTCCAGGACCAGGTCTTGCCCGGCCGGCGCGCGACGGTCGTGAGCGCGGAGAACACGAGGAAGTCCGCTGTTTTGACCGCGAGTTGCGGCGTGAGGCTGTAGGCCGGCGTCCAGCCCGTGTCGGGATTGGCGACGCCGAGCGACTTAGCGAGGATGTCGCGCACCGTCATCAGAGCGTCCGCCAATGGACTGGGAAGCACCACCTCCGTCTTGGTCAGGTCCACACCCTGTAGCGCGCGGCGCATCGCGGCGGTGGCGGACACCTGCTGATCGGTCGTGAGGTCCGCAAACGGCTTGCCGGACGTGGCC
>DATCFN010000155.1:0-5629 GCA_036509475.1 Rhizomicrobium sp.
AACGAACGCGCCGCGCTGACATTGTGTTATGCGCTCGGCCACTCCAACGAGGAAGCGGCGGAAATCCTGAGCCTGCCGCTGGGCACGGTGAAGAGCCACGTCCTGCGCGGCCGGGAAAAACTGCGCACGTTGCTGGAAGGCGCACCATGACCAGCGACAAACTCGACGCCTTGCTCGCCGCGCCGTTGCGCCAGGTCGATGACGCCGGATTTTCAAGCCATGTCGTCGTTCGGGTGTTGATCGCGTGGGAACGCGCGGAGACTATCGAAACGATCTGCTGGCTGGCATTGGCGGCCGTTGTTCTTGCGTTTATGCCGCTGGGTCCGTTGGTTCAGGCGATGGAAAAGTTCAGCATGGCGGCAAGCATGTCGATACCGCTTGCCCTGGTTGTGTTGGGGCTGGTGTTGACGGCGTTATTCGCGCGCACGGCATCGGATTGAACCGCTCGCGGAAAACAGCGCGGCGCAAAGTTGAGGAATATGGTTTGGAAAAGATCGTCTATGTGCAAATTCCCGGCAGAGGCCGCGGCGTCATTGCCAAAACGCCGATTGCCGCCGGCGAGCTGATCGAAAGATCGCCGGTCCTTCCCATCGGCATGGTGGAATCCGAATGTCCGGGCCTCAACGACTACAGCTTCGCCTGGGGTGAGGACGTGCCCGGCTTCGCAGCCGGAAAGGAATGCGCGGTCGGCCTCGGCTATCTCAGCCTCTACAACCATTCGCCATCGTCGAATGTCAGCCTGACGCGGCACTATGACGAGAATGAAATGAGCATCCGCGCCCTGCGCGACATTTCGGCCGGCGAGGAATTGACCATCAATTATGACGTGCCACTATGGTTTGAAGAGGTCACCAACTAACAGCCGTCATCGCCCGGCTCGTCCGGGCGACCCAATTTTTTAGTGGAGAACAAGATGGGTTGCCCGGACAAGCCGGGCAATGACAGTTATGTAGACCGAGCCCAATTGGTTACATTGGCCCATGCCGCATTACATCTACGAGTCGCGCATTCTGAAGACGCTGGCCGGGCCGGTCTGCGGCGTGGATGAAGCTGGGCGTGGTCCGCTGGCAGGACCGGTGGTTGCAGCGGCCGTCATTCTCGACCGTAAGAGAATTCCCAAAGGCCTGAACGACTCCAAACAGCTCGACGCCGAAACGCGCGAGGCACTGTTCCCGCTCATCATGGAGCGTGCGATTGCGGTCGGCGTCGGCGAAGCGAGTGTCGATGAGATCGACCTCATCAACATCCGCCAGGCGACGCATCTGGCGATGGCGCGCGCGGTGCGCGCGCTGCAGGTCGCCGCGATGTTCGCTCTGGTCGATGGCAACGATGCGCCTGCGTTGCCCTGCCCGTGCGACACGCTCGTCGAAGGCGACGGCAAGTCGGTATCCATCGCGGCGGCTTCGATCATCGCCAAGGTCACGCGCGACCGGACGATGCGGGCGCTGCATTACGAACATCCCGGTTATGGCTGGTTCAACAACAAGGGCTACGGCACGCCGGAACACTACAAGGGCCTCGAAAAGCACGGCCCCTGCGCTCATCACCGAAGAAGTTTCGGACCTATCCACAATATGTTGTATCCACAGACTCCTGTGACTCAAGACGTAACGCTTTGATTCACCGAGACTCTTGACGCGCGAATCGCGACGAATCAGGGTGCCCGCTGTGGATAAAGCGGGCGGGACATGGGCTTCCTCAAATTGGACGACGCCATCGATCGGGTGATCGAGGGCGACTGCGTGGCCAACATGAACGCGCTGCCGGAAGGCTGCGCCGACCTCATCTTCGCCGACCCGCCCTACAACCTTCAGCTTCAGGGCGACCTGCACCGCCCCGACCAGTCCAAGGTCGATGCCGTCGATGACAAGTGGGACCAGTTCTCCAGCTTCGCCGAATACGACAAGTTCACCCGCGACTGGCTCACCGCCGCGCGCCGCGTGCTGAAACCGGAAGGCGCACTGTGGGTGATCGGCTCCTATCACAACATCTTCCGCGTCGGCGCGATCCTTCAGGACCTCGGCTTCTGGATCATGAACGATGTGATCTGGCGCAAGACCAATCCGATGCCGAACTTCCGCGGCCGACGCTTCACCAATGCACATGAGACGATGATCTGGGCGACGCGCGACCAGAAGCAGAAGTCCTACACCTTCAACTACGAAGCGATGAAGGCGTTGAACGACGATCTGCAGATGCGGTCCGACTGGACGTTGCCGATCTGCTCGGGCGGCGAGCGGCTGAAAGACGCGAACGGCGTCAAGGCGCATTCGACACAGAAGCCGGAGAGCCTGCTGCATCGCGTGATCCTGTCGTCGTCCAAACCGGGCGACGTGATCCTCGATCCGTTCTTCGGGTCCGGCACGACCGGCGCGGTGGCGCGGCGTCTGGGCCGTCACTTCATCGGGCTGGAACGCGAGGCGAAATATGCACGCATCGCGCGGCAACGGATTTCGTCCGTCGAACCGGCGGACAAGGATGCCATCGAAGTCACAAAATCAAAGCGGAGCGAACCGCGTATTCCCTTTGGGTGGGTTGTCGAACGAGGATTGTTGCCGCCGGGAACCATCTTGCGTGGACCGCAAAAGCGCCATCAGGCGAAGGTCCGCGCGGATGGAACGCTCGTCTGCGCCGACGCCACCGGCTCGATCCACCAGATCGGCGCGCATGTGCAGGGCCTCGACGCCTGCAACGGCTGGACGTTCTGGCAATATGAGGACAAGGGAAAGTTGATACCCATCGATTATCTACGCCAACGGTTAAGGGCCGATTTGGCGTGAGCGATCACCACGTCGATGTCGATACGCCGGAGACACCCATCTGGTCCGTTCGGGGTTTCGCCGCGCATGTCCTCACCGTCACGATCGGCTTTCTGATCGCACTCGGCCTCAATTCGCTGGTCGACCTCTACCAACAACATAAGATCGCCGCACAGGCACGCAATTATTTTCAACTGGAGATCGCGGAAAACCGCGCGCTTGTGACGAAGGATTTGCAAAACGGCGAAGAGGCCCGCAAAACTTTTGTGGCCCTCATCGATTATCTGCAAAAGCGCAAGGCCGGGCAGCATCCGCAATTGGGCGGAAATTTCCACATCGCGACGGCGTCAATCGTCCTGTCCCGCGCCGCATGGGACACCGGCCTCGCCAGTCAGGCACTGACCTATATGCCGTTCGCGCAAACCGCATCGCTTGCCCGCCTCTACGCCACGCAGACCGAATTCGCGCAGGTGGAAAGTGACGCGCTGCGCGCTTCATTCGAAATGTCATCCTTTGGCGATCCCGACGCATTCAGCGACGCGCAGATTCCACAGACGCTAAAAACGCTTCAAACCTCTTATGCGTATCAGACCAGCGTCTTGCAGATCGAGCACAGGCTGGTCGGCCAATACGATGAAACCAGTCAGCTTCTGATCCACTAGGACGCCCGCCGGAACAGCGGCCCTTCGTCCCCGAGCGCATGGGAAATCACCTTGCGCATAACAGTGGGTAGCGCGGCGTCTTTCAATTTCTGCTCATCGACCCAAAACATATCTGTTTGGATTTGATTGGGACGTGCGGAAATTTCGGCGGCGTAAACCTCTACTTCCAACTCAAAATGCGTGAAACCGTGGCACACCACGCCAGCGCGTTTTTTCCAATCGGCTTTGAACGGCGCTTGTTTCATCGCCTCGGCTTTTGACGGGAAGTTTTCGGTCCATGGCCCCAGCGGCGGTTGCAGCATGCTGCCGAGCAGACCTTTTTCAGGCCGCTTCATCAGCAGCACCGCGCCGCCCGCATCGCGCACGACAAACGCCGCACCACGCTTCAAAGGTCGCGCCGCCTTCGCGCCGCGCGCTGGCAGTTGCTCCTGAATGCCGAGTTGCCGCGCCTTGCAGCCTTCCATCCACGGACAACTGAGACAGGCCGGACGTTTCGCCGTGCAGATCGCGGAGCCCAGATCCATCAGCGATTGTGCAAAATCCCCTGCCCGCTTCTGCGGCACCAGCGCCGCCAACGCCGCGCGGATCGCGGGTTTGGCTTTCGGCAACGGTTCTTCGATGGCGGCAGTGCGCGCGATCACGCGCTCCGCATTCGCGTCCATCGCGGGATACGGAAGATCGTAAGCAATCGCGGCAATCGCGCCCGCTGTGTAATCGCCGATGCCGGGCAATTCGCGCAGGCCGTCATATGTCGTGGGAAACGCCCCGCCCATTTCGGCAACCGCCTTCGCCGCTTTGTGCAGATTACGCGCCCGCGCGTAATAGCCGAGCCCCGCCCATGCGCCGAGAACCTCGTCCTGCTCCGCGCGCGCTAGCGCTTTCACCGTCGGCCACTTCTTCAGAAATTTCAGGAAATACGGCCCGACCGCCTGCACCGTCGTCTGCTGGAGCATGATCTCCGACAGCCATACGCGATACGGGTCTTGCCGCTCGCCCTTCGGCGCGCGCCACGGCAGCACGCGGCGATGCCGGTCGTACCAGGCGAGCAGCAACATGGCCGGAGTTTTTATCTGTTTTTCGCGCGTCGCCATTTGGCGGAATAGAAACTATGATCGCCGCCATGGCGCAACCGCCCAAAGACAAACAACCGGAACAGCCGCCCGCGCGCCGAAATCGCAGCGAGCCGATTTCGCGCGAGGCGAATTTCCTCGGCGCCGCCGCGCTCGCCAAGGCCGGGTTCAGAGACGCCACGCTTATTCTGCGCTGGGACGAGATCGCCGGGCCAGAACTCGCCCGCATCGCCCGCCCGCTCAAATGGAGCGAAGGTGCATCCGGCGGAACGCTCACTCTTAAAGCCGAGCCGGGCGCAGCTTTGTTTCTGCAACATGAAAGCCGCGCATTGTGCGAGCGCATCAACACCTATCTCGGACGCGCCGCCGTTTCCAAGTTGCGATTCGTCCAGGGCGCGCTGCCCGAAAAAACTATCCACAGGCCGATGCCGAAACGCGCGGCGTCCGTGCCGTCCAACGATCCGGCGCTTGGCTATAAAGGCAGGGAATCCCTGCGCGATGCGCTGGTTAACCTTGCCCGCGCCCGCGCCGCCGCGAAGCAAAACGGCAACGATTGAACGGCGCGCGCTCCTCTGCCACAACGAACGCGCGCGGACCCTTTCAAAGAGCCAAAAATGAACCGCAGACAGCTTCTTGTCGGGATTGTCGTCTTGGCAATCATCGCCATCGGCATCGTGTCCTACATGGTGTTTTCCAACAGCTCGCCGGATGCGACGCTGACGTCCGGCGGCGCGCCGAAGTTCGACATGGCGCTCGTCCCGGACGATCGCGGACAAGGCAATCCGAAAGCGCCGGTCATGATCGTGGAATACGCGGCGCCGACCTGCCCGCATTGCGCGCATTTCGACGAGACGATGTTCCCGGTTCTCAAGAAGGACTACATCGACACCGGCAAGGCCTATTACGTCTTCCGCGTGTTGCCGCTGAGCCAGATCGATGTTGCCGCAGAAGCGATGGCGCGCTGCCTGCCCGCGGAAAACTATTTCTCCTTTATCGACATGTTGTTCCGCAATCAGGATAAGTGGGATCCGGATGGCTATCAAATCCCGGACGTTCATGCCGCGCTGGTAAACATGGGCCGCGTTGCGGGAATGAGCGCGGATCAGGTCGATAGCTGCATCAACGATCAGGCGGCGCA
>DATCFN010000156.1:0-15981 GCA_036509475.1 Rhizomicrobium sp.
CGCGGAGACGAACAATGCCACCTGTCCCACCGTGCCGGTCCATCCGGCCTGCGTGCGCGCCGTCGCCAGCAGCAGGATCGCGGCAATGAATGCCGGGAATGTGAAATAGGGGCTGATGCCGGGCAGCAACGCCGCCGTGATCACGCCCAGTCCCGCGATCCAAAGCCACGCCGAACTGGCCGCGCCCCGCGCTGTCGTCATACGCGACACCAGCAACGTCATCGCAAACAACCCGAAGCCGAGGGCGAGACGCATGTTGATCGGGAAGGCATAGGTCGGATCGGGCTGGCCGGAAATCTTCTGGGCGATGAAAGCAAGCACGAAGCCGATGGCGACGAAGCCGGCGATCAATGCCAGCGGCATGACCGCGGCCAGCAATGTGGGACGCCACGCAAAAGGTTCGCGCCGGGCAAGCCACGATGCCGCCGCGATCGCCACAAAGATCAGAAGCGCGAAAGGCAGCGCCAGGCTCTCCGGGAGGCGCGGGATCGCGACGCCAAGAACACTGAGATAGATGTCGTTGCCGCCTTTCAGCGCGGCATAATCCGTCTGCTCCAGGCTGGAGACGACGCCCAGCATGTTGTCGCCATGCATCTGCAATGTTGCGGGGCTGAGATTGCGGCGCAGGTCCAGCGGCGAATGATAATGCTGCACATTGTCCGCGAAGGCGAAGTTGAACGATGGAAATCCTGCCTTGATGAACAGCGTAAGGTCCGTGTCGTTCGGCAGGAATTTGTAAATTTCCGCGTAGAGCGAACTCGTCGCGTATTGCTTCACGCCGCTTGCCGCGTAGAGGTCGATCAGCTTGCCGTCGCCGGGGCTGGTCTGGAACAGCAGGCTCGGTCCGTGATTGCCGCGCGCCTCGACATTCACGACCGCGCCGACGCGCGCTTTCAGTGCATCGTTCTGCAGGAACGCGTTGGCGCCGAGAAGGCCAGCTTCCTCGCCATCGGTGATGACCGCCATGATGGGATGAAGGCTTTTGCTCCCTCGCGCCTTCAGCGCGCGGGCCGTTTCCAGAACCGTCGCGACGCCGGACTCATCGTCCGATGCGCCTGGACCGGCGGGCACGGAATCGTAATGCGCCAGAAGAATGATGGCCTTGCCGTCGCCCGGCACAACATCGGCGATGACATCGGTCACGGTCGCGCAGGCGATGAAACTGAAACCGCGCCACGCATTGCAGGTGAAGGCCTGATAGGTGTGCGCCGGAATTCCGAGCGCCGCGAATTCTTTCAGGATGCGCGCGCGGACCGCGGCGTTCTCGGCGGTGGAAACAGGATGCGGTTTCTCCGGTCCCAGCACGCGCGCCAGAACATTCTCGGCGCGTCCCGCCGAAAATACGGTCGGCGCCGCGGATGTATCCAGAACGGCGGCGTTCGGCGCTTCGGCGACGTGGGAAACACCCCAGACGGCCAGAGCGATCAGCGCCAGTAGCCACACGCGAATGACCGCGCCCCAGTTTCCAGATCCCATGTCATCCCCCACGTAAGACGCGCGCAGCTTTTCCGCCCGCGCGCCCGCTGTCCAGTGCCACGCGATGATTCAGCCGCGGCGCGCGACCCGCTTGATCATAAACGAAACCGCCAATGCGACCGCGAGCAGCACGCAGCCCACGATCCAGCCGCCATGTCCCTGAAACACCGCGCCGCCCGACGCGCCGATATCGACCTGAACAAATGTGATCGGCGCCATGCCGATCAACGAGCCCAGCAGGTAATCGCGCCACGAAAGGTTGGTCAGGGCGAGCAATGTATTGATGACGCTGTGCGGCGGCCCCGGGATCAGCCGCGCGATGGCGACAGCACGCCAGCCGCCCTGCTCCGCGCGCTCGACCAGTTTTCCGACCCCCGGCGATGTGTCCAGCGTGCCCGCCACGCCCATCCAGCGCACAAACGCAAAACCCGCCGCGGCGCCCGCCATCGCTCCGATGATTGCCCAGACAAAGCCCCAGGCCAGACCGAACAAAAGTCCCGCCGCGATGCCCAGCACCGTGCGCGGCACGAACAACAGGCTGGCGGCGATCTGAAGGCCGATGAAGATGACCGGCGACAAAGGATTGTTGGCAATCGCATTGACGATGGCGCGCGGATCGATCTGCGCGCGATAAACAATGGCAAGAACGATACCGACAAGAACCAACGCCAGGGCAAGGACGCGCACGACAATCTTGACCACGGAATCGATCCTCGAAATCGGCGCGAAACTAGCCGAACAGCCCTTCGCGTGTCTCTTGCCGTGTCGAAATCTGGAAAACAACCTGGGGCAGAAACCTTATTGTTCCAGCACCTTACACACGCGACATCATTCCGCGGCAATGCCCAACCTTGACAGTCAACAATTAAACCTTATGTTGCAGTGCATTAGAGAGTCGGTTGCCAATCTGGGCTGACCGGCCGGGCGTCTCCCGTGCGCCCCTATCCAGGAGCGTACTATAAGCAGCGTCACGAACGCCGGCGCGTTAGCCGGCACAGAAGAAGCCTCATTTGAAACTTCTTCCCCGGAGTCTGTGACTCCATCCCCCGCCACGCCGAGCTTCGACAGTTTCGGCCTCTCGCCGGAGGTTCTCAAAGCGGTCGCCGAAACCGGCTACACCACACCGACACCCATTCAGGCACAGGGCATCCCTTACGTCCTGCAACGCCGCGACATGATCGGCATTGCGCAGACAGGCACCGGCAAGACCGCGTCTTTCACTTTGCCAATGATCGAATTGCTGGCGCGCGGACGGGCCAAGGCGCGCATGCCGCGCTCCCTCATTCTGGAGCCGACACGCGAACTCGCGGCGCAGGTTGCCGAGAGTTTCGAGAAGTACGGCAAGTACAACAAGCTTTCGATGGCGCTGCTGATCGGCGGCACATCGTTCGACGAGCAGGATCGCAAGCTGGATCGCGGCGTCGATGTTCTCATCGCGACACCAGGCCGCCTGCTGGATCATTTTGGCCGCGGCAAGCTGATGCTGAGCCAGGTGAACATTCTCGTCATCGACGAAGCGGACCGCATGCTCGACATGGGTTTCATTCCCGACGTCGAGGAAATCTGCAAGAAGCTGCCTTTCACGCGTCAGACGCTTTTTTATTCCGCGACCATGCCGCCGGAAATCCAGCGCCTGACCGATCAGTTCCTGCACAATCCGGTGCGTGTGGAAGTCTCGCGCCCCGCGACGACGGCCACGAACATCACGCAGGAAATCATCGACGTGCCCGCGAACGATTGGGCCAAGCGCGAAGCCTTGCGTCGCCTCATCCGCGAAGCGGGCGAGATCACCAACGCCATCGTCTTCTGCAATCGCAAGCGCGATGTGGATGTGGTCGCCAAATCGCTCACCAAGCACGGCTTCAACGCAGCCCCGCTGCATGGCGATCTCGACCAGTCGCTGCGCACCAAGACGCTGGACGGTTTCCGCGCCGGCACGATTCAAATTCTCGTCGCCAGCGACGTTGCGGCGCGCGGTCTCGACATCCCCGCGGTCAGTCACGTCCTGAATTACGACGTGCCTTTCCATGCCGACGATTACGTCCACCGCATCGGCCGCACGGGCCGCGCGGGACGCAGCGGCCATGCCTACATGCTCGCCACCTCGCGCGACTTCAAACAGGTCGAAGCCATCGAGAGACTGACGGGCAGCAAGCTGTCACACCGCATGCTCGAAGGCCTCGCCGAAGCGACACAGGAACGCCCACCCCAGGGCGAACATCGCGGCGGACGCGACCGCAACAAGCGCGGCGGCAGCCGTGATCGCCAGCGTGGCGAACATCATCGCAAGGTTCCCCATCACGGCCATCACGCCAGCATGGAGCCGACGGAAGTTCAGGCCGGCGCTCCGGCGTCCGTGCAGGAAGCCGCGCCGGCACCGCAGCCACAACCGGCGCCGCGTGTGGAACAGCAACCGCGTCAACACAGTCCGCGGCCGCCGAGGCCCGATCATCGCGGACCCCAGCCGCAGCAACAGAACACGCAGCGGAATGAACACCGCAACGAACAAAGAAACGAACAGCGCCAGCCGCAGCAGAAGCCGCAAGGCTCCGACGCGAGCCAGTTGCCCGCATTCCTTCTGCGCCCGGTGAAGCTGCCTCCCGACAAACCGGTGCGCGGCAAGAAGTCGACCGAAGAAGAAGTCTGACGGCATCATCGCGGCATGTCGGAAGACGTGCTCGCGGGAGGCTGGGGAAACGCCATGTCCCTTAAAGGAAAATCCGCCGTCGTTACCGGCTCGACCAGCGGCATAGGCCTGGCCTATGCCCGCGCCTTCGCGAAGGAAGGCGTGAACGTCCTGATCAACGGCTTCGGCGACGCGGCGGACATTGAAAAAGAACGCGCCGGCATCGAAAAGCAATTCGGCGTGAAAGCGATCTATTCGCCCGCCGACATGACAAAGCCGGACGAGATCGCGCAGATGATCGCGCTGGCCGAAAAGACTTTCGGCGCCGTCGATATCCTGGTGAACAACGCCGGCATCCAGTTTGTCTCGCCCATCGATGAATTTCCCATCGAGAAATGGGATCAGATCATCGCCATCAATATGAGTTCGGCATTTCATGCCATGCGCGCCGCGCTTCCCGGCATGAAAGCGCGCAAGTGGGGGCGCATCATCTCCACCGCGTCGGCCCATTCGCTCGTCGCCTCGCCGTTCAAGTCGGCTTATGTGACCGCCAAGCACGGCCTCATGGGCCTTACCAAAACCGCGGCGCTGGAAACCGCGACGCATGGCATCACGGTCAACTGCATATCGCCCGGCTATGTGTGGACACCATTGGTGGAAAAGCAGATTCCCGACACGATGAAAGCGCGCGGTCTATCCCGCGATCAGGTGATGAACGATGTGCTGCTGGCGGCGCAACCGACCAAGCAGTTCGTCACGCCGGAAGAAGTGGCCGCCATCGCCGTTTTCCTCTGTTCGGATTCGGCGAAAAATATTACAGGCGCGAATCTGTCGGTCGATGGCGGCTGGACGGCCGCTTAGGGAACTTTGGCGGGAACCTGCGCCACGCCACGCGGGTTATAGCTTCTCAAGAGGAGCTGCCCATGGACCCGAAGATCAAACGCGACAGCGACGGCGTGAGCCACAGCAAACCCGGCTCCGTCGATCAGCAATCCGAAGACACCTTTCCCGCGAGCGATCCGCCGTCCTTCTCGTCGGGGTCTGTCGGCGCGCCGGAAGGCAAGACCAAGCAGCCGACCGGCGACAGCAAGGTCGTCAAGGAAGCGGAAGAAAAGGTCAAAAGCGGCGACGCGAAGAAGCCGCATACTTATTGACCTTCGCTACCGCTTGATTGAACCCGCCAGCATCTTCTGGATTTTTTCGCCGTAAGGCGGCCGGATCATCGCGGTCACGTCCATTTTGGCCTGCTTGAAGACGGCCTTGGCGTGGCTGAATGTCTTGAAACCATCCGCGCCATGATACGAGCCCATGCCGGACGGACCGACGCCGCCGAACGGCAGGTCTTCCATCGAGACATGCATGATCGTGTCGTTGATGGAAACGCCGCCGGACGTTGTGCGCGTCAGAACCTTGTCCAGTTCGGCGTTGTCCTGCCCGAAATAATATAAGCCGAGCGGACGGGGGTGTCCGTTTACATAGCTGATCGCGTCATCGACCCGATCGTAGGTCTTCACCGGCAGAAGCGGCCCGAAGATTTCGTCCTTCATGATCTGCATATCGTCCGTCGGATTGAGAACGATGGTGGGCGGAATTTTGTGGAAGGGTTGCTGTGAAAAGTTTTCCTTCGCCGGATTGAGTTCGATGATCTCAGCGCCCTTGGCGCGCGCATCGTCCAGATAGCCCATTAGCCGGTCGTAGTGGCGCTGATTGACCACCGATGTGTAATCAGGGTTTCCCTTCAATGTCGGAAACATTGTCTTCACCGCGCCGTCCGCGGCGGCAATGAATTCCCGCGCCTTGTCCTTCGGTACCATGACGTAATCGGGCGCCAGGCAGATTTGCCCGGCGTTCAGCGTCTTGCCCATCATCACCCGCTTGGCCGTCAGCGCCATGTCCGCGCTATCGCCGACGATGACCGGCGACTTGCCGCCAAGCTCCAACGTCAGCGGAACGAGATTCTCCGCGGCTGCGCGCATGACATGATAGGCGATGGAGGTTGCACCCGTGAAAAGCAGGTGGTCGAAGGCGAGCTTGGAGAACGCCGCGCCGACTTCCGGGCCACCGGTAAACACGGCGACTTCGGTTTCGTCATAGGCTGAACGGATCATGCGATCCATCAACTCCGAACAGCGCGGCGTGAACTCGCTCGGCTTGATCATCGTGCGGTTGCCCGCCGCGAAAATCCCGGCCAGCGGGGTGAACGTCAGGTTGAACGGAAAATTCCACGGGCTGATGACGCCGATCGTGCCCTTGGGCTGATATTCCACATAGGCCCGCGCGCCGAACAGCCCGAGCAACGCCGGCTCGACCTTGCGCTTCTCGCGCTTCATCCAGGTCTTGAGATTTGCCTTGGCCTGCTTCAGCGGCCCGATGGAGCCGGAGACGTCGGTGAACAGCGAAGCGTCGACAGAGCGATGCCCGAAATCTTCGCGCAGCGCGTCTGCGATTTCGTCCTTGTGGGTGACGAGCAACCCGATGGCGCGGTCGAGCCAGTCGATGCGCTTCTCGGCGCTCGGCGGACCGTCCTTGATATGCGCCGCCTTCTGACGCTCCAGAACCTGCTGCATGCGCGTTTGCGCGTCCGTTCCTGCCTGTGTTCCAGCAGCGCTCATATCCCACCCTTTTTCTTGCGAAAGCCGCGCTTTTGCGGGCGTTGACAATCCGTCAAGTAAAGCAGCCCCGGCGAGGTCCAGCAATCCCGCGCTTAACCGTTTCTTACCACCCGCTCGACCAAACTCCGGCGCAGCACGCGGCAATCGGGGCCGTGGTTTGGGGATTGCAGTGAACCGGCACGATCGCGCACAGGCATTTGCGAACGCGGCGCTCGCCTTGATGGTCGAGCGCGGCGTGGCGCCCACGCCGAAAAACTATGAGCTGTTCTACGCGTTTACCGCTGGAGAAAACCCGGCTGTGGCGCGTGTGCTTGGCGGCCTGATCGAAACGCGCAAGCCGTTCACACCGGAAGTTCTGGCGGATTTGCATGAGCGATTTTTTGCCACCGGGCGGATCGAGCGCGCCGTGGACGACGCCGGCGCCGACCTGTTCTCGACCGTGAACGAGATTGCGGCACGCCTTGGCATCGCCAAGAACGACGCCGTCGCCTATGGGCGCGCGTTGTCCGATGCCAGCGGCGAACTGGGCGCCAAGCAATCACCGGAAGAATTGCGCAAGCTGGTGGGCGGATTGATCTCCTCCACCCAGGCGATGGAGATGCGCACCAAGGCTCTCGAAGCCGATCTGGAAAAATCATCCGAGCAGGTCAGCGAACTCAAATCCAAGCTCGACGACGTCCGCAAGGAAAGCCTTACCGATCCGCTCACCGGCCTTGCGAACCGCAAGTCCTTTGACACGGAACTCGACCGCGCGATTGCTGCCGCGCGTGCCACTAGCCAGCCGCTGACGGTGTGCATGGTCGATATCGACCGCTTCAAGAATTTCAACGACAAATGGGGTCATCAAACCGGCGACCGCGTTCTGCGCCAGGTCGCAGATTGCCTCTCGGAAAACGTGAAGGGCCGTGATACCGCGGCGCGCTATGGCGGCGAGGAATTCGTCATCATCCTTCCGCAGACCTCGCTGAACGATGGCATGGCGCTCGCCAACAAGATTCGACAGGCTGTCGAAACAAAAAAGCTTTTGAAGAAATCGACCGGCACCATTCTGGATGCGATCACCATTTCGGTCGGCGCCACGCAGCTTGATCCCGAAGACACGGCGGCCAGCGTCGTGGAGCGCGCCGATGTTTGCCTCTACGCGGCGAAAAAGTCCGGCCGCAACCGGGTGATCGGCGAAACCGCTGCGTCCGCACCACAAGAGGTTGACGCGGCGTAACACGGCGTTGCCAGCTTTCCTCCCCATACCGACCTGCTTATGCTCGCCCGCGAACGCAATCGAGGGCCTGACATGCGCAAGGATTTTGAACGCTGCTATGTGACGGCCCACGGCGCCGTCGCCGTGCTGACCATGAATCATCCCGAAGTGATGAACGCCGCCTCGCCGAA
Source organism: Rhizomicrobium sp. (assembly GCA_036509475.1). Taxonomy (GTDB): domain Bacteria; phylum Pseudomonadota; class Alphaproteobacteria; order Micropepsales; family Micropepsaceae; genus Rhizomicrobium. Next base: position 8,104 of record DATCFN010000156.1, read on the forward strand.
GATGGTGTTCGGCCTGTTCGATGCGATCGAGCACATCGAAAAATCCGATCACGGCTTTCGCGCGATCGTTCTGACCGGCGAAGGAAAAGGCTTCTGCTCCGGCGCCAATCTTTCCGAAGTATCGGAAGAAGGACAGAACCGCGGCGGCGTCGGGCACATTCTGGAAACCGGTTATCATCCGCTTCTGCGCAAGATGCGCGATCTGAAGATGCCGATGGTGACGGCAGTGAATGGCGCCGCGGCCGGCATCGGCATGAGCTTCGCGCTGATGGGCGATCTGATCGTCGCCGCGCGCTCGGCTTATTTCCTCCAGGCCTTCGCGCGCATCGGACTTGTGCCGGACGGCGGTTCGACATGGCTGTTGCCGCGGCTGGTGGGCCTGGCCCGCGCCAAGGAGCTTTCCCTGCTGGCGGAAAAACTCCCCGCGGAAAAGGCGCTCGACTGGGGCCTCATCAATCGCGTCAGCGACGATACCACGTTGATGGACGATGCGATCAAGCTCGCGGCACGGCTGGCCGACGGCCCGACACAATCGCTGGCGATGATCCGCCGCCTCTATTGGGACAGCCCGCACAACTCCTACGAGGTGCAACTCGACCAGGAAAAACAGGCGCAGCAGAAGGCCGGAAAAACCGCCGACTTTATCGAAGGCGTCACCGCCTTCAGCCAGAAGCGGCCAGCCAAATTTCAGGGCAAATAGCGCCTCGCCGAAGGATTTGCGGCGCTTGCGCAACTTGTATGCGCGGGATGCGGGACAAGGGAAATATCCCTGCGCACCATCGCAGTTCCGTGACTTGCGCGTGACGGAGAAGTGCGGCCCTATTCGGCCAAGATAAGTGCCGGGCCGAATCGAAAGCCGGGCGCAGGGGTAGTTTGGGACCGATCACCACATGAGGAGTTTTTCGATGCGACGGAGCCTTTGGGCGCTCACGGGAGCGGCATGCGCGGTTTGCGCGAGCATGACGGTGATGGCAGCGGACAGCGCGCCGAACCATACGCAATATGGAACCTGGGGTGTCGACCTCTCCAGCATGGACAAGACCGTGAAGCCCGGCGACGACTTCTTCATGTTCGTCAACGGCACCTGGTACAAGAGCGCCGTCATTCCGCCGGATCGTTCCTCCACCGGTTCGTTCCAGAACCTGCGCATCCTCAGCGAAACGCGCATGCAGGAAATCGCCGCTTCGCTCGACGCCAAGCCCTATGCCTCGCTGACCGACGAAGAAAAGAAACTCCGCGATCTTTACGACGCCTTCGTCGATCAGAAGCAGATCGATGCCGCGGGACTCGCGCCGGCCAAACCGGACCTCGATTACATCGCCAGCCTCAAGACGCCCGAAGATGTGGCGACGGCGATGGGCCGTCCCGATCTCGGCCTCGATGGACCGTTCGGCGGCGGCATCGGCATCGATGCGAAAGACTCCAGCAAATATCAGATCGATCTGGGCCAATCCGGCCTCGGCCTTCCCGACCGCGACTATTACCTGAAAGACGATCCGGATCTGGCCAAGACGCGCGATGCCTATAAAGCGCATCTCGCCAAGGTCTTCACGATGGCCGGATATAGCGATCCCGAAAAGCGCGCCGCCGCCGTTTACGATCTCGAATACAAGCTCGCCCAGGTCGATTGGTCGCGCGAGGAAGATCGCGACGTCGACAAGGTCTTCAATCCGATGACCATCTCGCAGCTCAAGGCGCTCGCGCCGCAATTCCCGTGGGATGCCTATCTGAAAGCTGGAGCGATTCCGGAAAACAGCCCTGCCGGCGAGCGCGTGATGATCGTGGCCGAAAAATCGGCCTTCCCGAAGATCGCGCAGATCTTCGTCGATACGCCCGTCGCGGTTTGGCGCGATTATCTGACCGCGCATTATATCCATACCTACGCGGCCTATCTGCCCTCGTCTTTCGACCAGGAGAATTTCGACTTCTACGGGACGGTGCTGCAAGGCAATGCGCAGCAGCTTCCCCGCGCCACCCGCGCGACGCACCTGCTCGACAGTTCGATGGGTGAAGCGCTCGGCAAACTCTACGTCGCCAAATACTTCCCGCCGGCGGCGAAGGCCAAGGCCGTCGAGTTGGTGAACAACCTGCTCAAAGCCTACGACGCCGACATTCGCACGCTGGCATGGATGACTCCCGCGACGCGCGAGAAGGCGCTCTACAAGCTGCACCATTTCGGCGTGAAGATCGGCTATCCCGACCACTGGCGCGACTATTCCGCGCTTGTGATCAAACGCGACGACTTGTTGGGCGACATCAAGCGCGCCAACGAGTTCGAGTGGAATCGCCAACTCGTTCGTATCGATCAGGCGGTGGACCGCACCGAATGGGGCATGACGCCGCCGACGGTGAACGCCTACAACAACTTCCAGCAGAACGAGATCGTGTTCCCGGCCGCCATCATGCAGCCACCGTTCTTCGATCCCAACGCGGACGATGCCGTGAATTACGGCGGCATCGGCGCGGTCATCGGCCATGAGATCAGCCATGGCTTCGACGATCAGGGCTCGAAGTTCGATTACTCGGGCGCGCTCAACAATTGGTGGACGGATGCGGATCGCAAGGCGTTTGAAGAACGCGTGAAAGCGCTGGGTGCGCAATACGACACCTACGAACCGTTGCCCGGCCTGTTCATCAAGGGCGCCAACACGATGGGCGAAAATATCGCCGACAATGCCGGCGTCACCATTGCGCTCAAGGCCTATCATTTCTCGCTGAACGGCAAGAAAGCCAAAATGATCGACGGTTATACTGGCGATCAGCGCTTCTACCTGTCCTTCGGCCAGATCTGGCAGGCCAAGATGCGCGACAGCGCGCTGCGCCAGCAGGTGCTGTCCAACGAGCATAGTCCGGGGCAATTCCGCGCCATCGGGGCCACGCGCAACCAGGATGAGTGGTACGCCGCGTTCCCGCAAATCAAGCCGGACCAGAAATACTATCTGCCGCCCGACAAGCGCGTACATTTCTGGTAGTCGCTACAACGCCGCCGGGGAAACCCGGCGGCGTTTTTCATTTTTAAGCCTTCGCTGGAGAAACCGATGAAACACAAGCTGCTTCTCGCCGCCCTTCTCGTTACCACCACCGCCGCATTCGCCGCCGATGGCCCGCAGGTAAAGCCGTGGGGCATCTATCTCAATTACGTTGACACCGCGCAGAAGCCCGGCGACGATTTCTTCGTGTACGGCAACGGCGGCTGGCTGAAGACGGCGACGATCCCGTCCGACCGCACCTATGCGGGCGTCAATCTGGAGATCGACCAGCAGAACGAAACCCGCCTCAAGGGCATCGTCCGCGATCTATCAACGCGCAAGGATTTGTCGCCGGAAGAAACCAAGCTGCGCGACTTCTACAACGCCTTCGTGGATCAGAAGACCATCGACGCGGCAGGATTGAGTCCCGCGCAGGCTGACCTCACGCGCCTCTCCTCCTTGAAGACACCGGAAGATGTGGCGCGCGCGATGGGCGATCCGTCGCTGTCGCTGGATGGCCCGTTCAATATGTATATCGCGCCCAACGACAAACACCCGACCGCCTATGCCGTCGACCTGACGCAATCGGGCCTGGGTCTGCCGGATCGCGATTACTATCTGCGCAACGACAAGGAAATCGTCGCCACACGCGAGGCCTATAAGAAGTATATCGCGCAGATGCTGGGCTTCACCGGCGTGAAGGATGCCGATGCGCGCGCCGCCGCCGTGTTCAAGCTTGAGAACGACATGGCCGTCGCGCATTGGGCGGCCGAAGATCGCCGCGATCCGGACAAAACCTATAATCCCGAAACACTCGCGGACCTGCAGAAGCTTGCGCCGCAATTTCCGTGGGCGGCTTACCTGTCATCCGCCGGGATTTCGCCGAATGCCGCCAGCGGCCCGCGCACCGTGATCGTCGCGGAGAAATCCGCGTTCCCGAAACTTGCCGCCATCTTTGCCGCCACGCCCGTCGCCGTGTGGCGCGACTATTTGACGGTGCATTACCTCCATAGCTTCGCGAGCTATCTGCCCAAACAGATCGACGATGCGAATTTCGCCATGTACGGCCAGACGATCCGCGGCCAGAAAGCGCAGCTCGATCGCCCGACGCGCGGCATCCACATGCTCGACGACGGTATGGGCGAGGCGTTGGGCAAGGCGTATGCCGCCAAATACTTCCCGCCGGAAGCCAAGGCGAAGGCGAAACTTCTCGTGGACAATATGCTGAAGGCCTATGAGGCAGACATCATGACGCTGTCATGGATGACGCCCTCCACGCGCGAGAAGGCCCTGAACAAACTGCATCATTACATGCTGAAGGTCGGTTATCCGGACAAGTGGCGCGATTATTCCGCGCTCACGATTGCGCCGGGCCAGATTCTGCAGGATGCGAAGAACGCCGCCGTGTTCGAATGGAACCGCGAGTTGAAGCGCATCGACGGGCCGGTGGACCGCACCGAGTGGGGCATGATGCCGCCGACCAACAACGCCTATTACAACCCGACCACGAATGAGATCGTGTTCCCGGCGGGCATCCTGCAGCCGCCCTATTTCGACGCGAAGGCCGACGACGCGGCAAATTATGGCGGCATCGGGGCGACCATCGGCCATGAGATCAGCCACGGCTTCGACGATGAAGGTGCGAAATACGATTACGACGGCACGTTGCGCGACTGGTGGACGGCGCAAGACAAGAAGAACTTCCAGGCGAAGACCGACGCCATCGCCAAGCAATACGATCAATACGAGCCGCTGCCCGGCATCCACATCAAGGGCAAGCTCACCAATGGCGAGAACATCGCGGACATTGCGGGCCTGGTGATCGCGCACAAGGCCTATCACATCGCGCTGGGCGGCAAGCCGGCGCCGGTACTGAACGGCATGACCGGCGATCAGCGCTTTTATATCGCCTATTCGCAAAGCTGGCGCGAAATCCGCAGCGAAGGCACGACCCGCGCGCAACTGTTGAGCAATCCGCATAGCCCCGCCTCATTCCGCGTGAATGGCGTGGTGCGCAACGACAATGGCTGGTACGCCGCATTCCCGCAGATCAAGGCAGGCGATAAATACTACCTGCCGCCGGACCAGCGCGTGCCGGTGTGGTGATTTTGCAAACGACCATCCGGTTCAGCGAGGGGGCGAACGCGACGCCGGTTCAACAAGGAGAGAGTAAAATGAAAACGATCGCGTTCGCTGTCAGCGCATTGGCGCTGACGGGTCTGCTTGCCACTGCCGATGCGCAGCCGGCGGCAAAACCCACTTACGGCGCCTGGGGCGTCGATCTCACCGGCATGGACAAGTCCGTGAAGCCCGGCGACGACTTCTTCGATTACGCCAACGGCACATGGTTCAAGAACGCCGTGATCCCCGCCGACCGCACCTCAACCGGATCGTTTCAGGATTTGCAGATCCTCAGCGAAAAACGCATGGGCGAAATCGTCGCCGATCTGGAAGCCAAACCCGTGGCCCAACTGACCCCGGAAGAAAAACAGCTTCGCGATCTCTATGACGCCTTCACCGACACGGCACAGATCGAAAAGCGCGGCCTGACGCCGGTGAAGAAAGACCTTGCCGAGATCGCGTCGCTGAAGACTCTCGACGATGTGGCCCGGTTGATGGGGACGCCGGCCATCGCGACAGATTCACCGTTCGGCGCATTTGTTGGCGCGAATGTGAAAAAGCCGTCCGAATACGCCATCTTCATCACCCAATCCGGCCTCGGCCTTCCCGATCGCGACTACTATCTGAAAGACGATCCGGCGCTCGCCACCACGCGCGATGCGTATAAGAAATTCCTGACCACGATGCTGACCCTGGTGGGCGGCAAAGACGCCGCGAAGCGCGCCGATGCGGTCTTCGCGCTGGAAACCGAAATGGCGAAGGCGCACTGGTCCGCCACCGAGCGCCGCGACGTCGACAAAACCTACAATCCGATGACCGAGGCGCAACTCACCGCCTTTGCGCCGGGCCTTCCATGGACCACATTTCTGGATGCCGAGGGCCTGACCGCGAAAGGACCGAATGGCGAGCGCGTGCTGATCGTGCGCGAGAACACCGCATTCCCCTCCATCGCGAAGGTTTTCGCGGACACGCCCGTCGCAGTGTGGCGCGATTATTTGACCACGCGCTACCTGCATGAAATGTCCGCCTATCTGCCCGAGGCGTTCGACGATGCCGATTTCGATTTCTACGGCAAGACGCTGGGCGGTCAGACGCAGCAATTGCCCCGTGCGACGCGCGGTGTGCGCCTGCTGGATCAGAAACTGGGCCATCCGCTCGGCAAGCTCTATGTCGCGCGTTACTTCCCGCCGGAGTCGAAGGCGAAAGTGGAGGCTCTCGTCGCCAATTTGCTCAAGGCCTATGACGCCGACATCCGCAAGATTTCGTGGATGACCGACGCCACCAAGCAAAAGGCGCTGGAGAAGCTGCACGACTTCACGCCGCATGTCGGTTACCCCGACAAATGGCGCGACTATTCCGGCCTTGTCATCAAGCGCGACGATCTCATCGGCGATGTCGAGCGTAGCCGCGACTTCGAATGGCACTACCGCACCGATCGCATCGACCAGCCGGTCGACCGCAACGAGTGGAACATGACGCCGCCGACAATCAACGCCTATTACACGCCGGTGTTGAACTCGATCTTCTTTCCGGCGGCGATTCTGCAGGCGCCGTTCTTCGATCCCAACGCGGACGACGCCGTGAACTATGGCGGCATCGGCGCAGTGATGGGCCACGAGATCGGCCACGGTTTCGACGATCAGGGCAGCAAATATACCGGCCTCGGCGTTCTCGAAAGCTGGTGGACGGATGCGGACCGCGCGGCGTTCGACCAACGCGTGTCGAACCTCGGCGCGCAATACGACTCCTATGAAGGCCTGCCCGGCCTGCATGTGAACGGCAAGCTGACCATGGGCGAAAATATCGGCGACCTGTCCGGCCTGTCGATCTCGCTTCAGGCCTATCACATCTCGCTGAATGGAAAGCCCGCGCCGGTTCTCGATGGCTATACGGGCGATCAGCGATACTTCCTCGCCTTCGCGCAGATCTGGCGCGGCAAGTATCGCGACGGCGCGATGCGGTCGCAGATTCTCTCCAACCCGCACAGCCCACCGCATTGGCGCGTGATCGGCCCGACGCGCAACATCGACGCCTGGTATGCGGCGTTCGATGTGACGCCCGGCGAGAAATACTACCTGCCGCCCGACCAGCGCGTGCATCTGTGGTGAGCGCAACGAGCGCGGCTTAAACCAAAGCCCGTCATGGCCGGGCTTGTCCCGGGGGGTATAGGGAAAGGTCACCCACTTAACATTTTTGGCAACGCGCGATTCGCTAAGAAGACGTGGAAATTCACGATGTCTCCCTGTGTTGGGTCGAAGCGGAGCTGCGAACATTTTGTAGTATTCTGTGCACGCCAATTACGTCGCGGCTGATCAACCAGTAAGCGGGAGTTTCCGAGCGAACTCAGAGGTGCTATTAAGGGAACAAATAAGGAACCCTCCGTTACCGAACAGAAGGCGCGCTCCCCGCGTTCAACCGTTGAAGACCAACGTCAAAAGCTCCGGTGGCAGCGCGTTCCTTTTTGAGGATGAAGTCTGCGCGCGATTTGTAGTCGATATGCTTGGCGGCACAAACCTTCTTGGACAGGATGGGTTTGGCGCAGTTGTCCGACTTGATCGACAGGTCGCAGATCAGGGATGGCGCGCCGACGACGTTGCCGTGCTGTGTAATAGCCCTATCGGTCAGCGCACTGCCGCAATTTCTATCAAGTCGACCGTGAAGAACTCGGTTTTCAAGCAGTTGTGAACTGAAGGCCGGCGCTGAAGACGTTCAGCATTTTGAACAACAAAAATCTCAGCCATCTGATGAGGAGGCGGAAGTTGTAACCGGCAGCGGCGAGGACGGCGTT
>DATCFN010000157.1:0-4483 GCA_036509475.1 Rhizomicrobium sp.
GCCACCTCCCCCGTAAAACGGGGGAGGAAAAGAAAACGTGCGCGGCGCTCGTCATCATTTCTCCAACGTCCCCTCGCCTGCGCGGTGCTTGTATTGCAGCACCATCAGCGCGGCTTTGACGAGGCGCAAGCCGCCCAGCACGGTGATCAGGATCAGCGGCAGCCAGATGATCGCGTGGACCCAATAGGGCGGTGAATATTTCACCTCCACCACCAACGCCGCGCCGCAGATCAGAAATCCCGCGATGAGGATGACGAACACCGTCGCGCCATCGCCGACGTCGAACACCGCATAATTCAGCCCGCAGTTCGAACAGTTTTTGGCGATGGTGAGATAGCCATCGAACAAAGGCCCCTGCCCGCAACGCGGGCACAGGCCGAGCAATGCGGCGCGAAGGTTGGAGGGTTCGTTGGGATGCATCTGCCGATCATAACCCCAATTCGTCATCACCCGGTCCTGAGCTTTTGCGAAGGATCCGGGTGACCCAATTTGGGCGTGAAGCACGAAAGGAAAATGGGTCGCCCGGACAAGCCGGGCGATGACGATTTTGGGTTTAGATAGGCAAAAGACCTAGGCGGCGACCACCGGTCCCACGCCCCACACATAGATGCAGGAGAACAGGAACAGCCACACCACGTCCACGAAATGCCAGTACCAGGCGGCGGCTTCGAAGCCGAAGTGGCGCGACGGCGTGAACTGGCCCGCGATGGCGCGGCCCAGGCACACGATCAGGAAGATCGTGCCGACGATGACGTGGAAGCCGTGAAAGCCCGTCGCCATGAAGAAGGTCGAGCCGTAGATCGCGTCGAAATTGCCGACGCCGGCGGTGAGGCTGATATGCGCCAGATCGGTGAACGGCACTTTGGCCAGGCCATTGAAGCCGAAGGTGAACGGCGCGTGCAGATATTCATACGCCTGCACGCAGGTGAAGGAGAGGCCCAGCGCCACGGTCAGGAACAGGCCCTGGATCGCACCCTTGCGGTCGCCGTGCTGCAGCGCGTGATGCGCCCAGGTCACCGTCGTGCCCGAGGTCAGAAGGATCAACGTGTTGAGCAGCGGCAGGTGCCACGGGTCGAGCGTGGTGATGCCGTTCGGCGGCCACGACCCGATGCCGACGTCACTGTAGAAGATCGCCGAATTGAAATAGGCCCAGAACCAGGCGACGAAAAACATCACCTCCGAGGTGATGAACAGCAGCATGCCGTAACGCAGGCCCAGCTTCACCACCGGCGTGTGGTCGTGCTCGACGACGCTTTCGCGAATGACATCGCGCCACCAGCCGATGAAGGTCAGGATCAGCAACGCCACACCGATCAGCGTGATCCACGGCTTGCCCGCCAGGCCGCCGAAGCCGCCGTAATCCTTGTTCATCCAAAGAACCGTGCCGCCCAGCATCAGGAACGCGGCCAGCGAGCCGACGATCGGCCAGGCGCTCGGATTCACCAGATGGTAGTCGTGCTTTACTTCCGCTGCGTGCGCCATATCCGCCTCTCAAGCCGTCCCGTCGAACACATGCCCGCCGAGACGAACGATCGTCATCAGGAAAAACAAAAGAACCATTCCGCCAAGCACCAGTGCGATGGCGATATTGCGTTTGCGCCGTTCGCGTCTGTTGCGTTGCGCGATTGTCTCGTCGTCATCCGCCATCGCCTCACGCCCAAGGCCCGAACGGCAACAGGCCGATCAGGTGCTCGGCGATCAACGCCGCGAAAATCGCAAAAAGATAGATCAGCGAGATGCCGAACAGCCGGCGCGCCGCAGGTTCCTTCACCGCATCGCGCTCGCGCAGCACGTTGACCGCGCCATAGATCATCGCGGCGCCGCCGAGTGCGGATACCGCCAGATAGAGCGGACCGCCAAGACCGATGAATGCCGGTGCGATGCCGGCGGGAAACAGGACCAGCGCATAGAACAGGATCTGCCAGCGCGTATGCGCTTTGCCCTTCACCACCGGCAGCATCGGCACGCCCGCGCGCGCATAGTCGTCGGAACGATAAAGCGCCAGCGCCCAGAAATGCGGCGGCGTCCAAAGGAAGGTGATCGCCACCAGCACCAGCGGCGCGAAGGTCAGCGATCCAGTGACGGCAGCCCATCCGATGGCGGGCGGCAGCGCACCGGCCAGTCCGCCGATGACGATGTTCTGCGCCGTGCTGCGCTTCAGCCACAGCGTATAGACGACAACATAGAAGAGGATCGTGAAGGCCAGCAGCGCCGCAGCCAGCACATTGATCAGCAGGCCCATCGTCGCGACCGATGCGACCGACAAGCCCCAGCCGAAAACCAGCACGTCTCCGCGCGCGATCACGCCGCGCGGGATGGGCCGCGTCGCCGTGCGCGACATCAATCCGTCTATGTCGGAGTCATACGCCATGTTCAGCGCGCCCGACGCGCCCGCGCCGACCGCGATGCACAGCAGCGCCGTGAATGCCGACAGCACGTCGATATGCCCCGGCGCGACGACGATGCCGGCCAGTCCCGTAAAGATGACGAGCGACATCACCCGCGGTTTGAGCAGCGCGAAGAAATCGCCGACGGTGGCGATTGGCCGTTCAAGCCCGAATGTGTCGGACAACGCCATCGATCAGTGAACTCCGCCCGTGATGCGCGGCAGTTCGTTGAAGGTGTGGAACGGCGGCGGCGAGGACACGGTCCACTCCAAGGTCGTGGCGCCCACGCCCCACGGATTGTCGCCGGCGATGCGCTTCTTCGCGAAGGCTTCGACCAGCATGGCGAGGAAGATTAGCACGCCGAAGCCAGCGGTGAAGGCGCCGATGGACGACACGAAATTCCAACCCGCATAGGCATCCGGATAGTCGACGATGCGGCGCGGCATGCCGGCGAGGCCCAGGAAGTGCATCGGGAAGAACGCCAGGTTCACGCCGACAAACGTGATCCAGAAATGCAGCTTGCCGAGCGTCTCGTTGTACATGTAGCCGGTGAACTTCGGGAACCAGAAATAGAATCCCGAGAAGATCGCGAACACCGCGCCCAGCGACAGCACGTAGTGGAAATGCGCCACCACGTAATAAGTGTCCTGCAACACGACATCGACGCCGGCATTGGCCAGCACCACGCCGGTCACGCCGCCGACGGTGAACAGGAACACAAAGCCCATCGCCCACAACATCGGCGTTTTGAACTCGACACTGCCGCCCCACATCGTCGCGATCCAGGAGAAAATCTTGATGCCGGTCGGCACCGCGATGACCATGGTGGCGAAGACGAAGTACGCCTTCGTGTCGACGTTGAGGCCCACCGTATACATGTGATGCGCCCAGACGAGGAAGCCGATGAAGCCGATGGCGACCATCGCATAGGCCATCCCCAGATAGCCGAACACCGGCTTCTTGGAGAAGGTCGAGATGACATGGGAGATCATGCCGAAGCCCGGCAGGATCAGGATGTAAACTTCCGGGTGGCCGAAGAACCAGAACAGATGCTGGTAGAGGATCGGATCGCCGCCGCCTGCCGGGTTGAAGAACGACGTGCCGAAATGGCGGTCGGTCAGCAGCATGGTGATGGCGCCCGCCAGAACCGGCAGCGACAGCAGCAGCAGGAATACGGTGACGAGGATCGACCACACGAACAGCGGCATCTTGTGCAGGGTCATGCCCGGCGCGCGCATGTTGAAGATGGTGGTGATGAAGTTGATGGCGCCCAGGATCGACGAGGCACCGGCGATGTGGATCGAGAAGATCGCAAAATCCATTGCCGGGCCCGGCGAGCCATAGGTCGAAAGCGGCGCATACAGCGTCCAGCCACCGCCGACACCGATGCCGCCGCTGTCGCCTTCGACAAACATGGAGGCGATCAGAAGTGCGAACGAGAACGGCAGAAGCCAGAACGAGATATTGTTCATGCGCGGGAACGCCATGTCCGGCGCGCCGATCATCAGCGGCACCAGCCAGTTGCCGAAACCGCCGATCATCGCCGGCATGATCATAAAGAAGATCATGATGAGGCCGTGGCCGGTCACGAAGACGTTGAAGGTGTGCGGGTCCTTGAAGATCTGCAGGCCCGGATACATCAGTTCCGCGCGCATCATCATCGACAGGAACGCGCCGACAAGACCGGCGCAGATCGCGAACACCAGATACATCATCCCGATGTCCTTGTGGTTCGTCGAATAGACGTAGCGGCGCCAGCCGTGCGGGTGATCGTCGTGGGCGTGAGCGATGTCGGCAGCCATGGTCGTTGTCCTTGATTATTTCGCGGCGACGCGGATGTTGGTATCGATCGCGGCGAACTTCTTCTTCGCGGCCACGATCCAGGCCGCGTAATCGGCTTCGGAAACCACGTGCACTTCGATGGGCATGAAGGCGTGATGCGCGCCGCAAAGCTCGGAACACTCGCCGTAGAACGTGCCCATCTTCGTGGCCTTGAACCAGGTGTGGTTGATGCGCCCCGGCACGGCGTCCATCTTCACGCCGAACTGCGGCACGGCCCAGCTATGGATCACGTCGGCGCCAGTGGTTTCGACTTC
>DATCFN010000158.1:0-3867 GCA_036509475.1 Rhizomicrobium sp.
CGGCGATCAAGGGCGTGGCGCTGAGCTTGCGCGAAGGCGAGACCCTAGCCCGCAAGCTCGCCCAGTTCGCGTTCATACCGTCCACCACCCTCGATCTCATCGAGATCGGCGAGGAAACGGGAAAACTCGACGAAATGCTGATCCGGCAGGCCGATTTCGACGAACAGCGCATCCGTCACCAGGTCGACAGGCTGATCGCCCTTCTGGTCCCCGGGCTGACGATTGCGCTGGGCATCGTCGTCGCCGGGCTGATCGCCTCGATGCTGGTGGCGATCTTGAGCGTCAACGATCTGGCTTTGCAATGAGAGGCGTACAATGTCGATAGCACAGAGACTGCAGTCAGCGCGTCGCAAGCGCGGCGACGACGGATATACGTTGATGGAGCTTCTCGTCGTGCTGGCGATTTTGGGATTGCTGGCTGCGATCGCCACGCCCTACGCCATTCGCTATCTGGAAAGCGCGAAAATCCGCACGGCCAAAACCGAGGTCTCGAACCTGTCGTCCAGCCTCGACCTCTTCAAATACGACGTCGGCCGGTATCCGACAACGCAAGAAGGACTTCAGGCGCTCCTCCAGCAGCCGGCCGGCGCGGACAACTGGAACGGGCCTTACGTCAAACAGACCAACGGACTGAAAGATCCTTGGGGTCATCCTTACATCTATCATTCGCCTGGTGAACACGGCGACTTCGATCTCTACAGCAACGGCGCCAAAGGTCAGGCGACAAGCGCCAAGCCGCAGATCGCAAACTGGTGATGGCGTTTTTTCCCACAAGACCAAAACGCAAAACACGACGCCGCGAGATTCGAACGCGCCGGCACGCGCCCGATCGTGCATCTCCCGATAATGGCGATGGCGGCTTCACGCTTCTGGAAGTGCTCGTGGCCCTCGCCATTCTGGGCATGTCGCTGGCTGTTCTTCTGGGCGTGTTTTCACAGGCCCTCAATCGCACTCGCGAGAATCAAAGGCGCGCAGATGCCTACAGCCTCGCGCAAACACTGTTGCTGCAGACCGAGACCGCTCTGCCGTCCACCCTCAAGGATAGAACCGGCGCGAGCGGTTCCGGGTTGCACTGGACTGTCAGGTTTCAGGATTACGGCGGCGCGCAGGATCGCGCCAACTGGCAACAGCGCGCCGTGAGAATATCGACGCTGGTTCGATGGGATGATCATGGGCGTGACCGCTCCGCCTCTCTTTCGACATTGCGTCTGCTGCCCAAGGCTGCCGGGCAATGACCCTCAAGAGTCCTGCTGCTAAAACTAACGATGCAGGCTTTACGCTGCTCGAACTGCTCGTTGCGATGGTGTTGATGGGTCTTCTTAGCGTCGTCCTGCTCGGCAGCACACGCTTTGGCATGCAAGTCTGGGCACGCTCCGAAGACGCGATGGCGCATGCGAACCAGGTCCGGCGAGCCGAAACTGTTCTTTCCGCCGATCTCACACGCGCCTATCCCCTGTTTCTGGGGTCCGGTTCTTCCGATTCCCATGTGGATTTCGACGGCGCTGCCGACGGCATAACATTCCTTGCACCGGATGATGCCATGCCGGGTGCGCTCGACCGGGTCGCCATCAAGACCGAAACGGTTGAAGACAGCCTCGCCGTGGTCCGCACCTCCCGGATGGAGCTTTCGACCGGCGCCGAGACGGGCAGAGCAGTTCTTCTCAAACATGTCGCAGCCTTGAACATGTCCTATTTCGGATCGGACAAGGACGGCACGGCGCCCATATGGCAGAAAACCTGGCAGGATAGGACGAGGTTGCCGTCGCTCATCCGTGTACAGATCGCCCTTGCGGACCGGCCATCGAATCTCTGGCCCGATTTTACGATTGCGCCGCGGCTGTCCGCCGACGTGGGCTGCGTCTTTGATCCGCTCACCAAGTCTTGCGGGGGGCGTTGATGTCGATCCGCCCTGTGGTTGAAGACGACAATGTTACCGTGCTGGAAATTCTCGGCATCGTCCTTGGAAATTGGAAGGACGAAATCGCCCGTCTCGTCCGAGAAAAGTTCGCGCTGTGGGACAGCGCGCAAAGCACCCAGATGTTCGTGCGCATGCAGGAGCACGTCACGCTCCTTTGCGGCCTTCGCGACGGCGCACTCGAGAACATCGCCCAGATAGAGCGCGCAAGCGGCGCGGACAAAATACACGCCCGGGAAATATCGCGTACCGTCGCCCATCTTGAGCTGGGCACGGATATCGCCCTCATCTTGCCTGCGGACAGCTTCTTGCATCCGAGGCTGACGATGCCGCGTGCGCGGCGAGGCGCATTGGCGAGTGCGCTTCGCTATGAGATCGAACGGCTCAGTCCTATCGATCCCAGCAACGTGTATTACGATTTTGTGGCGGATGACGCCGCAAGCGACACCAGCACCATCGAAATGGAACTGCGCATCGTACGCAAAGCGCTGGTAGACGACAGTGTTGCGCTATGCCGCACGGCCGGATTGGCGGTCTGCGGAATTTACGCGGACGGCGACAGCCGCCCGTTGGGCTGGCGGTCCTTCCCCATCGACCGCTCAGCCCTGGCGCGCACCCTCGCCCGCCGCTTCGGTCTGGCAGCGCTTGGCGTCTTGGCGCTGCTTCTTCTCATGGCGGTTCTCGTCGGAGCCTATATCCGCGGCACTTCGCAGATGGACGCTTTGACCGATGCTGTCGCCGATGCGGGCTTGCAGGCCGCGCGCGTCGAACGCTTGCAGCAAACGATCGACATGACGACGGCGGACCTGACGTTGCCCGGGCGGCAGAAGCAGGCGCCGCTCTTCGTCGGCGTTTTGGCCGAGTTGACCCAGATATTGCCCGATGGCACTTGGCTCACAGAGCTCACCATGGACGGCCCCAAGATCAGGATCCAGGGTGCGTCGCCTGCCGCATCGGACCTCATCGGTCTGATCGACCGCTCGCCCCGTTTTGCCAATACGCAGTTCGAAGCTCCGCTCGTGCGCGACACCGCGGCAAAGGTCGACCGCTTTGATCTCTCCTTTGGCGTGCGCGGGGCCAAGCCATGACGGCTGTTCCGCAATTTCTGCTTGGGCGGCGCGCGGCGATCACGGGTCTCTGCGTCGTCATGGTGCTGTTCGGCATCTTTGTCGTGACGCCTATCCTGGCCATCTACACCTCGCAGCAACAGGAGATGACGGACTCGCTCCATCAACTAGCGCTGTTTCGGGCCGAGGCCGCGATGCGGCCTCAGCTGGAAACGCAGTTGCGAACGCTGCGCCAGCACGGGCCCGAGACGCCGGGCCTCATCGGTGCGACGAGTACGGCGCTGGCCCAGGCGCAGCTGGAACGCGACGTCAAAGCCATCGTGGAAACAAACGGCGGCGAAGTTCACAGCGCACAGATCGGCGAAACCAGCACCATCGGCAATCTCGGCATCGTCACTGTTCAATGCGATCTGTCCGTGCCGATGGCGCATCTCAGCGCTCTTCTCTACGCGATCGAAAGTCATACGCCCTATCTCTTTGTGGATCGCGCCGACATCGTGGCGCCCGCCGGCTGGCAAGCCGCCGGCACCGCGCTCTCCAATCCCATGCTGGAATTGCACTGGACCATTCGCGGCTATCGATGGGACGCAAAATGAAGATCGCGCTCAATCCGCCGCAATGGGCTCTCGCCGGTGCTTGCATGCTTCTGGCCAGCCTTCTCTTCTATGAAGTTGCCGCGCCGCTCGCGCCCTTCGATCCACCACCTCTGACATTGAAGCGGCGCGCCTTCACGACCAGAACGGTGTTCTTCTCGCCGCCTTCCCTGGCCTCGTTTGCGGTGATCGACGCGCGCACGCTATTCAGTCCGTCGCGCAAACCGGCGGACGCTCCGCAAACGCCGGGCGCCGGGCCGGTGGGTCCCGCGGCGCCCCCGCCGCCGCCCAA
>DATCFN010000159.1:0-8739 GCA_036509475.1 Rhizomicrobium sp.
CTCGCTGCGTTGCATGCCGCCGGTCACGAAATCGGCTGTCATGGATTTGCGCATGAACCGACACCGTCGAGGCCGACGGATGTGCTGGCGGCCGATGCGGATCGCAACGACAAATACCTTCGCGGCTTTGCCAATGGCGCGGCGCCGGTCAGTTATGCCTTTCCCTATGGCGCGGTGTCGCTGCGCACAAAGCGATTTTACGCCGCCCGCTTTTCCACGGTACGGGGCGTGCATCCGGGCCTGAATACGGACCCGCTCGATCTGGCGCTGCTCAACACTGTCGGCATCGAAACCTATACGTGGAACGAGGCGTCGATCGCCCATAATATCGCGCGCGCCAAGGCGGCGAAAAGCTGGATCGTCTTTCACACCCATGACGTCTCGGACAATCCGAGCAAATATGGCTGCACACCGGCCATGCTGGAAATCGTCTTGAAGCAGCTTGCCACCGCGGGCATACAGGCTTTGCCGATGCGCGAAGCCATGCGCGTGGCGACCGGAGACGCCGCGTGATGCAAGTCGAAACCGCCAACACGTCCCGCACCTGGACGTTTTTCAACAATGCGTGGCACGAAGGCAATGTCGCCATCATGGGCCCGCGCACACAAGGTTCGTGGCTGGCCTCCGTCGTGTTCGACGGCGCGCGTGCCTTTGAAGGCGTGACGCCGGATCTCGACCTGCATTGCGAACGGATCAATAAGTCCGCCGTTGCGTTCGGCCTGAAGGCCGCCGTGCCGCAACAGCGCTGGACGGAGTTGGTGCACGAGGGCCTCAAGAAATTCGATAAGAACGCCGCGCTTTACATTCGCCCGATGTATTGGGCGGATGCCGGTATCGGCGGTGGCGTGAAGTTCGATCCGGACTCCACGCGCTGGTGCCTGTGCCTGTACGAAGCGCCGATGCCGGAATTCAAAGGCGGCAGCGCGATCACGCTATCGCCTTATCGCAAGCCGACCGCCGACACTGCGCCGGTGTTCGCGAAGGCCGCATGTCTCTATCCCAACAATTCCATGGCGTTGACCGAGGCGTCCGCGCGCGGCTTCGACAACTGCCTGCTGCGCGACATGCTGGGCAACATCGCCGAGCTTGCCAACGCCAATGTGTTCATGGTGAAGGATGGCGTCGCCTATACGCCCGTCGCGAACGGCACGTTTCTCAGCGGCATCACCCGTGCCCGTGTAATTGCGCTGCTGCGCGCAGATGGTGTGACGGTGGTGGAAAAAGCGTTGACGCATGCCGACTTCATGGAATCGGACGAAATCTTCAGCGCCGGAAATTTCTCGAAAGTCGCGCCGTTCACGCGGATCGAAACCCGCAACATGCAGATCGGTCCCGTCGCCACGCGCGCCCGCAAGCTCTATTGGGACTTCGCCCACGCCTGATCGCGGATTTTGGTCAGCGTCGTGACCGGCGAGATTCCGTCGGCATCGAACTTTACGTGAATGATGGACGGCAGGCCGGATGCTTCCGCCGCACGGTAGGCATCGGCGAATTGCTCCGTCTTATCCACCGTCACGCCGAAGCCGCCAAAGGCACGCGCATAGGCGGCGAAATCGGGATTGACGAGATCGGTGGCGGAGACGCGGCCAGGATATTCGCGCTCCTGATGCATGCGGATGGTGCCGTAACACGAGTTGTCGAACACCATCGCGATGATCGGCAGTCTGTATTGCACGGCGGTCGCGAATTCCTGTCCGTTCATCAGGAAGTCGCCGTCACCGTTGATCGAGATCACCGTGCGGGCCGGATGCAGCCGCTTCATGCCGACCGCCGCCGGAACACCGTATCCCATGGACGCCGAGGTCGGCGCGATATGCGTGGCGAAGCGGCGGAAGCGATAGAAACGGTGAATCCAGGACGCATAGTTGCCCGCGCCGTTGCAGAGGATGGTGTCGACCGGAAGATTGTCGCGCAGCCAGATCATAATGCTGCTGAGATTCACATCGCCCGGTTGCGGCGTCGGCGCGCTGGACCATGCAAGATATTCGTCATGCGCCGCGCGCGCCGTTTCGGCCCATGATATCATGCCCACCGGGCGCAGTTGGTCGAGCACCGCCGCAAACCGCTTTGGCGAGGCATGGATCGTCAGATGCGGATGATAGACGCGGCCGATTTCCTCGGCGCCCGGATAGACATGCACCAGTTTCATTTGCGGCGTGGGAATATCGAATAGCGTGTAGCCTTGCGACGTAATCTCGCTCAGCCTTCCGCCGATGACGATGACCAGATCGCTGGCCTTCACGCGCGCGACGAGTTTGGGATTGGGCCCGAGGCCGAGATCACCCGCATAATTGGGATGCAGCGCGTCGAATAGCGGCGCGCGGCGATAGGACGTGGCGACGGGCAGGGCAAAGCGTTCGGCGAAGCGCGCGACGGCCGCGCAGGCTTCTTCGTCCCAGCGCGCGCCGCCAAGAAGAACGATCGGCCGCTCGGCTTTTGCGATCAACGATTCCAGTGCGGCCAGGTCTTCGGCGCCGGGCGCGGTTTCCTGCGCGGTGACGAACGGCGCGTCCGTGCCTTCGACCGGTTCAATCAGTACGTCGCGCGGCAGCGCCAGCACAACGGGGCCGGGCCGCCCGGCCATCGCGGTTGCGAAAGCGCGCGCCACATATTCGGCCATGCGCGATGGCTCGTCGATCTCGGCGGTCCATTTGGTCATGCTGCCGAACACAGCCGGATAGTCCATTTCCTGAAACGCGTCGCGGCCCTTGTTCTTCCGTTCGATCTGGCCAACGAACATGATGAGCGGCGTGGAATCCTGCTGCGCGATATGAATGCCCGCCGACGCATTGGTCGCGCCGGGCGCGCGCGTGACAAAGCAGATGCCGGGCCGCCCCGTCGCCTTGCCATGCGCCTCGGCCATCATCGCAGCCCCGCCTTCATTGCGGCAGACGGTGACGGCGATGCCGCTATCCACCAGCGCGTCCAGCACGCTGAGATAGCTTTCCCCCGGCACGCAGAAGACGTGCTCAACGCGCTGTGCGATAAGCTGATCAACTAGCACCTGTGCCGCCGTGCGCGACACTGCTTTCACATCCTGGGAGCGCGTGTGCAGCGTCATCCGAAAATCACCCTCTCAGTATAGGCAAGATCGTTCGGCGCGTGCGGGCCTTTGAAATAGCGTGGCTCCTTGCCGTCGGCATAGTGCGAGAATGCGCTGCTCACTTTGCCGTCGACGATCATCCCGGCCATGCCACGGCGCATCAGCCAGCGGCCGAGCGCGCCCGCACAGGCGCGCAGATCGCCAGCGCCGCGGCAGAAAATGAGTTCGGCCATCGGCAGTGGCGGACGGTCCAGTTTTTTGCGGCGAAACACGAAGGGCGAAACAATACCGTCCTTTTTGCAGACGAGACTGATGCAGCCCATCGCAGCGTGATCGGCCAGAAGATTGTGCTCCGGCAGATCGGCGGGAATGACCTCGCTCACCACGCCGCCACCGATCACGGAAAATATCGCGCTGCGGCCGAAACTGTATTGCCGGAATCCCTGCGCCTGCAGCGTCTTCCAGGTGTGCGGCGCAGGCGAGATGTTCACATAGGTGACGTGCTTCAGCTTGGTCGCCATTGCGATCAGCATGGTGGAATGCGCCCGCCATGCGGGCTCCACATACCAGCTCGAAAGATTGGAGAAGATCGTATCACCGCGCCGCGACGGGATCAGCAGGATGGCGCCGACGATGCCCGCTTCGGCTTCCAGCACATAGCCGTAACGCGGCACGCCTTCGATCACGGGCAGCGCACGGAACCGCGCAAAACCGTTTCGCCAATAATCGGGGCTGGAGCGGGAGAAGCCGCGCGCCAGAAGATCCGCCAATCCGTCCAGATCGGCTTCCACAATCTGGCGGCAGCGTGTGCGCTGCGGCGCTTGGGCTGGCGTTGGGGCGGCCGAAAGCATGGCGATCTGGGCCTTAAAAAGCCTGTTCCAACAACCTTTATGCGGCCTTTGCCATTAGCGGATCGTTAAAGCTAAGGCCCCTATTCTGGCGTGTGTTTCCGCGAGCCGATCCATGACCATCCAGTCGATGATTTTTGAGCAGTTCGAACAGGTCGCGCGCGACCAGAACAAGCCGCTTGTCCCGCTGGCGCCCGATATGGTGCTGCTGGATTCCGGCCTGGATTCGCTGTGTTTCGCCATCATTGTGGCGAAATTGGAGGACGAGCTTGGCGTCGATCCGTTTACCGCCGCCGAAGACGTGTATTTTCCGGTGACCCTGGGCGACTTCGTGAAGTTCTACGAAGATGCCGCCGCTGCCTGAATCCCTTCGCGCTTACCTGGGCGATGCGTCGCTATTGGGCGCACGCTCGCGGGTCGATCTGTCCGCGCTGATGCACGGCAGCGCACTGGACATCGATCTGGCGTCGCTGGACGGCGCGCATGTCCTCATCCGCACATCCGACCAGTTGTTCGCGGCTTTGGCGCTGATCGAACTGGACGGGGTGGCCGCACGCATGGTGATCGCGCCGCCCGATTTGAACGACGAGCATCTGCCGTCCGTCCTCGCGCGCGCGGGCATCGATACGCTGGTGACCGATCTGCCGGGCGAGATCGCCGGGCTTCGCACCGTGCGGCTCACATTGCCGGTGAAGCCGCGCGCAAAGATCCCGCCCGCCACACGCCGCAGCGCGTGGGTGATGTTCACCTCGGGCACGACCGGCGTTCCCAAGATGGTGGCGCATAGTCTGGAAGGGTTGACCGGCGCCATCGCGCGTACCGTCAGCGCCGAGAAAATCGTCTGGGGCACCTATTACGATATTCGCCGCTATGGCGGCCTGCAGATATTGCTGCGCGCACTGCTGGGCCACGCCTCGCTTGTTCTTTCCGATGGGCAGGAGCCCGTCGCGGATTTCCTGGCGCATCTTGGCCGCGAAGGCGTCACGCATCTGACCGGCACGCCTTCGCATTGGCGGCGCGCGCTTATGAGCCCGGCGATTGCAAGTATCGCGCCGCGCTATGTCCGTCTGTCCGGCGAAATCGCCGATCAGGCGATCCTCGATAGTCTCAAGGCACAATTCCCCAAGGCCGCGATGGGCCACGCCTATGCTTCGACGGAAGCCGGCGTGGGTTTTGAAGTCACCGATGGGTTGGAAGGCTTTCCCGCCAGTTATATCGGCCGGCCCGGCGCGGTGGAGATGAAGGTCGAAGGCGGCGCACTCCTCGTCCGCTCGCCCCGCGCCGCCAGCGATTATGTCGGCGGCGCGGACGTGCTGAAGCGTGACGGCTTCGTCGATACCGGCGACATGATCGAAGAACGCAATGGCCGGTATTATTTCATGGGCCGCCGCGGCGGCATCATCAATGTCGGCGGATTGAAAATCCACCCGGAAGAAGTCGAAGCCGTCATCAATCGCCATCCCGGCGTGCGGCTGTCGCGGGTTAGCGGACGGCGCAATCCCATCACGGGCGCCATCGTTGTGGCCGAAGTGGTGCCTAGCGGTGCGACGTTCGACGAGAACGCGCTAAAGGCCGAAATTCTGGAAGGCTGCCGCAACGCGCTTCCCGCATTGAAAGTGCCGGCAATGCTGCGCTTCGTGCCGGTGCTGGAGATGACGGCGGGCGGAAAGCTGGCGCGGCCCCATGGATAAGACGCGCAACATCCTCGTCACCGGCGGTTCGCGGGGCGTCGGCCTCGGCATCGCCAAAAAGCTTGTCGCGGACGGTTATCGCGTGATCGCACTGGCGCGCAAGCCAAGTGACGCTTTGGAAGCCGCTATAAAAAACGCGTCCGGCGGTTTGCATTTCAAGGCTTTCGATCTTTCCGAGCTGGATGCGATCGCGGCCATGGTGCGGGATCTGAAAAAGGAATTCGGGCCGCTTTACGGCCTCGTCAACAATGCCGCGCTGGGCACCGAAGGCCTGTTGTCGAACATGCACAACTCGCAGATCGCGGAACTGGTCAATGTCAACACGATCTCGCCTATTGTTCTGAGCAAATACGCGGTGCGTGCGATGATGACGGCAGGTACGGGACGCATCGTCAACATCACGTCGATCATCGGCTCGACCGGCTACAGCGGATTGTCGGTCTATGGCGCCACCAAAGCCTCGATGATTGGCTTCACCAAATCGCTAGCGCGTGAAGTCGGACGCCTCGGCGTCACCGTCAATGCCGTCGCTCCGGGCTTTATGGATACGGAGATGACGCAGAGCCTGGGCGACGAACACCGCGCGCAGATCGCGCGGCGCAGCGCGCTTCAGAGGCTGGTGGACGTGGAAGACGTGGCCAATGCTGTCGCGTTTTTGATGGGTGACGGCGCGCGCAACATCACCGGCACGGTCGTGACGGTGGACGCGGGCAATACGGCTTAACTGTCATCGCCCGGCTTGTCCGGGTGGTCCATTTTCACGAAAGAAAACAAATTGGGTCGCCCGGACAAGCCGGGCGATGACGGGTTGATTGGGAGTTGGTGGAGCGCTTACAGCTTCAGCGCATCCAACACGGATTGCGGCCATGTCCTGGTGTCCGCGCCATGCGAGGCGAACAGGGCCACGGCCAGCCGGTCCATGCCGAAGGCGACGCAGCCGGTGTGCAGAACGTCACCCGCCTTGTTGTGCAAGCCCCAGACTTCGCCGAAATGTTCGCGGTGATAGTTGAAGCTCATGCAGGCGGTGGGCTTTTCTTCGGAGATCACCGGGATCAGCAGTTCGAATTTCAGCGATTGCTGAATCTGGCTCGCCGCCATCATCGCGCCGACGCGGCCGAAGAACGGGTCGTTGGCGACGTCGACGGTGAAGGGTAGGCCGATGCGGTTGGCGATGCCTTTGGCGCGCTCGATCCACGCGTGGCGGAATTCCTGAATCTGTTCCGGCGTGCCGATGCGCACATATTCGCGCATGCGGAAGGTCTGGAAGCGGTCGATATTCTTGGACGGTTCATGGCGGAAGCAATCGCTCGCCACGTCGAACAACAAGCCGTCATCCGGCACCGTGCCGCGCGCGGCGGCGATGGGATAGATCGGGTAACAGGCGGCGGGGCTGAGGACGAGATCGGCCGCGACCAAACCGTCTGTCCAGTTTCCGCCGTTCTCGGTGGCTTCAACCGCCTCGCGGATCTCGTGTTCGCTGCCGTGCAGGCACGAAACGCAGCCCACAAGATTGGGAAAGCTTTTCAGATAGCCCTGTTTCTCCAGCATTGCGCGGCTCATCACCGGCGGGAAGCGAAACACTTCGGCTTCCGAGGCGCGATAACGCGAGATCAGCGCGGCCAGCGCGTCGACGACGTTCTCATAAGCGCCTGTGCGGCCGTAGACGCCGTCCACGCCGGAACTGCGGAAAAGAATATCGATCAGCGCATTGTGGCGGCGCTCACGATGTTCGGGGATACGGGTCGTCAGGTTCATGGCTTCAATCCCGGATGGAGGAAGGCACATCGCTCAACAGCGTCGACGCCGAAAGGCTCGAAAGGATGCGGTCGTTGTTGATCATGATCGGCGAAGACAGCACGTCGCGCAGATGGCGGCCGATGCTGACGTCGGTATCGTTGCGATAGCCGGACAGGCCGGTGGACCGCATGGCGTTCAGGACGGTTTCCACCGCTATTTCCGACGCATCGACTTTCAGAAGATTGATCGAGGTCTGGAAATCGACGGACGACAGCGCCTTGGGGTCATCCTGCAAATTCTCATAGCGCGTGAGTGATGCCGCGATCAGCGCCCGCAAGGTGCGCAGATTGGCGAGCGCCTTCGTGAAGTGCGGCAGGCCTGGGGGAAGATCGCCGCCGCGCGCCGCTTTGCGCATATATTTGCGGGCCCGTTCCACCGCACCCGCCGCGATTCCGGCCCAGACACCGGACCACATCAGATGCGCGGAGGGGACCATGCTTTGCGAATGGATGGTCTCGTAAGCGACCGGCATGATCTGGGCTTCTTCGCCCACTGCTTTCAGGCTGAAACCCGCGCTGCATGTGCCGCGCATGCCCAGCGTGTCCCAGCCACCGGTCTTTTCCAGCGAGTAGTTGCGTTTCTCGAACACGATCAGCACCTGGTCCGCTGCGCCGGCATCGGCGGCACGGCGCGCGGTGGTGACGACGGCATCGGCCTGTGCGCCGTAAGAGATCACGCTGGCGTCGCGTACCAGATGAATGCGCCCGTCGATGCGCTCGACCGGCGCTTCGCTGGAGCGGACGTTGCCGCCGCCGCCGCCTTCGGTGGTGGAAGAGGCGAGCAGGAACTGGAATTCGATCATGCGCGCCATGAAGTCTTCATGCCACGCGCTGCCCATGCCGTGACGCACGACGCAAGCGACCTTCACCTGATGCATCGCGTAGATCATGCCCGTCGCGGCGCAGGCGCGGCCAAGGCGATAGCACACATCGACGACATCGGCCGTGGATGCGCCTTCGCCGCCCAGTTCGCGGGGCACCATGATGGCGAGAAGCTTCTCGGCGCGCAGTGCATCGATCGCTTCTTCGGGGAAGCGGCCTTCCGCATCGACGGCGTCGGCGTGGACAGCGGCCACGGTGGCGGCCCGCTCGACGCGCGCCAGAATCGGCTCCGGCGTCGGCAAGACGGATTGTGAAAGCGATTTGACCTGTTGCAGCATGATGGACCGTGCGTGTGGAATGGTGCGGTCAAGGTAAGCCGGATTGCTAAAACAAGAATGAATGCCGCGTCATCATGGTAACCAGCCGGTAAACGCGCGTGTCGCCGTTTAACGCAAGAAAAGCTTTACGGACTGCGCGGTATCTTCCGCCCTCTTTGATGGAGTTTCGCCATGCCCGGTTCCAGCGCAGATCGCATCACG
>DATCFN010000160.1:0-5697 GCA_036509475.1 Rhizomicrobium sp.
GTCGCCACCTTGAAACCCAAGATCGATATTCGCGATCTGTCCTTCTATTACGCGGGCAGCAAGGCGCTGAAGAGCATCACCCTGCCGCTGCACGACCGCAAAGTGACGGCTTTCATCGGTCCTTCGGGCTGCGGCAAATCCACTTTGCTGCGCGCCATTAACCGCATTTACGAGCTTTATCCCCAGCAGCGCGCCGAAGGCAGCATCACCCTGGACGGCGAGAATATTCTCAAGATCAAGGATCTTAATCTGCTGCGCGCCCGCATCGGCATGGTGTTCCAGAAACCCACGCCGTTCCCCATGTCGATCTATGACAATGTCGCCTTCGGCATCAAATTATATGAGCGGCTGCCGCGTTCGGAGCTGGAAGGCCGTATCGAGGACGCGCTTACGCGCGCTGCGCTCTGGGGCGAAGTGAAGGACAAGTTGCACGCCTCGGGGCTTTCGCTCTCGGGCGGACAGCAGCAGCGGCTCTGCATCGCCCGTACCGTGGCGACAAGGCCGGAAGTGATTCTGCTGGACGAGCCGTGCTCCGCGCTCGATCCAATTTCCACCGCGAAGATCGAGGAATTGATCGACGAATTGTCGAACGAATATACGATCGTGATCGTCACCCACAACATGCAGCAGGCAAGCCGCGCGTCCGACTACACCGCGTTCATGTTCTTAGGGGAACTGGTGGAATACGGTCCGACCGAACAGGTCTTCACCGCGCCGAAAGTGAAACGCACGGAAGATTACATCACGGGCCGGTTTGGCTGAGCCTCGCGCACGTGCCGCTTACGGCAAATGCGCTTCTTCCCCCGGATCACAGGTGGTGACCTGGTTGGAGCATGTTCTGCCGATCCAGCCGCGAAAGGTTTTTTTGATCTTGGTGGGTGTGACGCCGCTGATATCCGCGAAGTGGCCGGAGCAGCCATAGACTCGCTTGACGGTGAAGGAATCCGGACCCCAGGCGCCATCGGCATCGTCGCCGGAAAGCTGTGTGACGACAGCCGATTTGTACGACGGCGCCGAATACATCTTGTTGCTGCCGATGGTGAAGCTCACCAGCGCGCCCGAAATCCATGCCGGGCCTTTGAAGTGGAAGGTCGGATTCTGATTAAACGGGCCGTCGGTTGCGTCTTCGATTTCGAGCCAGCCGTCCTTCGAACCGACGATCGTAAACTCCGCACCGATATCGGTCTGGGCGTCGGCGTCCGCATGCTGCGGCGGCAAATGGCCGATCACGGGCGCGGTGGCGCTCGGTCCGCCGCGCAAATTCGTGCCTTTCGGATCGGGATCGTCGACATAGCCCTCCAGGTCGCATTTGGCGATCGCGGCTTCCGCATGCGCCGCGACGGGAAAAATCACCAAAACAAGTGCAAGCGCGATCTTCTTCATGCGTAATCCTCCGCAACGGTCATGTCGGGACGCGGTGTCAGCACCGCATTGAAAACAAAGCTCAACACCACGCTCACCGCCAAATTCAAGATCAGCGACGACAACGCCGCGTAGCAAGGTATCGCAAGTCCGAGAAAATGCAGCACATAGACGGAGGCCTTGAAGCCGCTGGCGCCGGCCATTGCTGTGCCGCTGGCCATGCCGAGCGCCCAGCCGATGAGAAGAGCACGGGGATTGAGCCAGCGCGTGTAAAGGCCCAGCAGAACCGCAGGCAGAGTCTGGATGATCCAGATGCCGCCCAGCAGTTGCAGCTGGATGGCGTATTGCGTCGGCATTTCCAGAATGAAAACCAGCGCACCCAGTTTCACCACCAGCGAGACGATCTTGGCGATCTGGCTTTCCTGCGCAGGCGGGCAATCGGGCCGGAAATATTCGCGGTAGATGTTGCGCGTGAACAGATTGGCGCAGGCGATGGACATGATGGCGGCCGGCACCAGCGCGCCGATGGCGATGGCGGCGAAGGCGATGCCGACGAACCATCCGGGAAACATTTGCAGGAACAGTGCGGGCACCGCGTAATTGTTACCAAACTGCGCGAAGCCATCGGCATAGCGCGGCATGGATTTGACGCCTGACGCCAGCGCCATGAAACCGAGCAGGGCAATAAAGCCAAGCGCCAGCGAATAGGCGGGCAGTGCCACGGCGTTGCGCTTCACCACCTTGCGGCTGGATGCGCTCATCACGCCCGTCGCCGCATGCGGGTAAAGAAACAGCGCCAGCGCCGAGCCCAGCGCCAGCGTGGCATAAGAGAACTGCCCCGGATTGCTGAACGCATCGGCAGGCAGGGTGAGTTTCGCTGTCGTGACGGCAGAAAAGATTTTTGCAAAGCCGCCGAGTTCTATGGGGATGACCACGATGGCCGCGATGACAGTCGCGTAGATCAGCATGTCCTTGACGACGGCGATCATTGCCGGCGCGCGCAGCCCGCTGGAATAGGTGTAGGCGGCCAGAACGACGAAGGCGATGACCAGCGGCCATTCGCCATGCACACCCAATCCCGCCAGCACCACTTCAATGCCCACAAGCTGAAGCGCGATGTACGGCATGGTCGCGACGATGCCCGTGACGGCGATGGCAAGCGCCAGAGAACGGCTGCCGAAACGCCCGCGCACGAAATCTGCGCCGGTCACGTAACCCTTGGCATGCGCCACGGACCAGAAGCGCGGGAACGCCACGAACATCAACACATAGGCGATGGCGGCATAGGGGATGGCGAAGAAGCCCACCGCGCCTGCGCCGAACACCAGTGCCGGGACAGCGATGAACGTGTAAGCGGTGTAGAGATCACCGCCGAGCAGGAACCACGTCACGACGCCCCCGAAGCGCCGGCCACCCAGTCCCCACTCGCTCAACAACGTAAGGTCGCCTCTGCGCCAGCGCGCGGCGAAAAAGCCAAGGCCGGTGACAAAGGCGAACAGCGCGATGAAGACGCCAAGGGCGATGGGATCGAATTTCGCCATGATCTATGCGCGGCCTTCGGCAAGAAACACGATGGCGAGGATCGCGGCGGTCAGCGGCACCCAGACAAGCTGGTACCAGTAGAAGAAGGGGATGCCGTCGAAATCCGGCAGCGCATGGTTGTAAAACGGCACCCACAGGGTCGCGATAAACGGCACCGCCAGAAGAAGATGAACAAAGCGGAATCCGCCGCGCTTTCGTTGCCCGTTCATCCCGCGCCTCCCCAGCCGCTTTTCTGCAGCAAACGATTACGGCATAACGCGGTATCCGCCAAGGCGGCAGGGGTACGCAAAATGGCAACGCAGCTTCTTTACCTAATCGGATCTCTCGCCGGCGTCGCGGCGATGGTCGGGCTATGCGTGCTGTTGTTCGGGCGCGGCAGCGCCTGCGTGGACGCGGCTTCGGCGGCGGCATGTTTGCGCGGCGACATTCCTGGCTTCCGCGCCGGTGCGTTCGTGGCGGCCACCGACAACAAGACGGGCTTGATGGAAGACGCCTGTGATGGCGCGCTCTATCTTGTCACGGCGCGCGGATCGGGTCTGGTGTCGCGGCGGCTGTCGCGCGCTTTTGTGCGCCAGGCATTGCGCGACGGTGCGGCGCTAAACCTGCGGCTTGCCGATTTCACGTTCCCCAGCGCGCGCATTGCTTTCGCCGAAGAAAAATCCGCGCTGGACTGGGAACGCCGTTTCGCGCGTCTGGCGGCCTAGATGCATTTCAATCCCACACAGCTCGCAACGCCCGGTTTCATTCTTCTGGTGATCGCCGAAATGTTGTTCGTGCGTTTCGCGGGGCTCGGCAGCTATGAGCCACGCGACACGGCGACAAGCCTGCTGATGGGTTTCGGCAGTGTGGTTTTCGGAACGGCGTTCGCGTTCATTTTTATATGGTTCGCCCATCTCGTCGCGCCGTTCCGCGTCATGACGGTGGCATGGTCGATCCCCGCCGTTGCGATCTGTTTTGTGATCGACGATCTGACCTATTATTTCTGGCACCGCTGCGCGCATCGCATCCGCTGGCTGTGGGCGGAACATGTCACACATCATTCCAGTCAGCACTACAATCTGTCGACCGCGCTGCGCCAGCCCTGGGGCGGGTTCCTTACCTTCGGCTTTGTGTTCAAGGCGCCGCTTCTGTTGCTGGGTTTTCCGCTCGGCATGATCGCGCTCGTCGGCGGTATCAATCTTGTCTACCAGTTCTGGATTCACACCGAAGCCATCGGAAAAATGCCGCGCTGGTTCGAAGCGGTGATGAACACGCCGTCCCATCATCGCGTCCATCACGCGACGAACGCGCGCTATCTGGATTCCAACTATGCCGGCGTCTTCATCGTCTGGGACCGCATGTTCGGCAGCTTCGTCGAAGAAGACGTGAGCGAGAAACCGCGCTACGGCATCGTCAAGAATCTGGGCACTTTCAATCCGGTGAAAGTCGCGTTTCACGAATTCGTGGGCATCGCCAAGGACCTGAAATCCGCGCGTTCGCTGCGCGAGGCGGCCGGTTATTTGTTCGCCCCGCCGGGCTGGTCGCCGGATGGAAGCCGCGAAACCAGCGATTCCATCAAGGCGAACTGGTCCGCCTATCGCAGCGCACAATCGCCCGCCGAATAAATTCTGCTATAGTCCCACCGCATCAATCGGGGGAAACAGGATGCGTATTCTCATCGCAGGATTGCTCGGCGCCATTGCCATGTTTGTTTGGACGTCCGTCGCGCATCTGGCGACACCGCTCGCCACCATCGGAATCAGCCAGATATCCGATGAAGCCGCGGCGCTGCCCGCTCTGGACAACTCTGTGGGCGTGCAGCCGGGGCTTTATTTCTTCCCATGGGTCGATCCGAAAGACCCCGACATGCCGGCCAAAACCGCGACGCTTCAGAAAGCGCATGGCCACGGCCTGCTCATTTACAGCCCGGCGGGCGTGAACATCGAAACCAGTATGGTGCCGATGCTGATCAAAGAATTCATCAAGCAGTTCGTACAGGCGCTGATCGCGGCTGCCATTGTCTCGATGATGATCGGCGCGACGTTTCTGATGCGCTGGGGCGCGGTCACACTGATCGGCGTATCGACCGGGATCGCGACCAACGTCTCTTATTGGAACTGGTATCATTTCCCGCTGAATTACACCTTGTCGCAGATCACGATCGAAGTCGTGTCCGCGATGGTCGCCGGTCTGGCGATCGCATGGTGGCTGGGACGTCGCGCAACATAGAATTTTCACGCCGGGCGCATAGCGTGCACCCGGCGTGAAAGACTCTAGAGCGCGATCTGCGAGCGCAACGACAGGGCTTGCAGATTCTGCCCAACACCCTGACCGGTTCCGCTGAGGCGGCCGATGTCGATCCACTGATAGTCGAGCGAGAAACGCAGCGCGGCATCGGGATACCAGTTCACGCCGGTCGTCCAGATTTTCTGCTCGCCGCCGCGAATGCCGCCGAACGGCGTGGCGAGACCGAACGTGCCGGAATCGTCGTTGAGGTCGACGTCGCTGTAGCGCGCCGCCAATTCCCACGCGCCCCATCCGCCATTGGGCTTGGGTGAGGTGAACGCGGCGCTGGCCTTGTTGTAGCCGCGGCTCTCGCCGGTCAGTACCCAGCTTGCCTGCGCATACCAGCCGTCGAAGTCCAAATCCGGCTTGGCGGCGCTGTGCGGGATAAGCCGCTGAGTCATCTCGTAGCCGAAATAGCCGGCCTGCGCGTAGAGGCTGTTCCAGTTGGCGCCGCCTTCAATGCCCCAGAAGCGGGCATTCTCCGTATCGACCGCGCCGGTCGATACGAGCTTGGTACCGGTCGAATCG
>DATCFN010000161.1:0-3061 GCA_036509475.1 Rhizomicrobium sp.
TGCTCGACCGCATCGACATCCATGTCGAGGTCAACAGCGTCTCGGCCAGCGATCTGGCGCTGCCGCCCGCATCGGAGACGAGCGCGACCGTCGCCGCACGCGTGGCGAAGGCGCGGGACATTCAGCGCGCGCGCTATGACGGGCTGAACATCCGCACCAACGCCGAAGTCGAGGGCGAACTTCTCGACAAGATCGCAACGCCGGAGAAATGCGGCACGCAACTGCTAGCCGATGCGGCCGATGCGATGCGCCTCACCGCGCGCGGCTATCACCGCGTGCTGCGCGTGTCGCGCACCATCGCGGATCTTGCCGCCAGCCAAACCGTGCGCCGCGCCCATGTCGCCGAGGCCTTGTCCTATCGGCGCATCGCCGCGCTGCAATAGCGGGAACCATTGTTCCCCGTCCCCGTTGTAACCGCTGGGTGCGTATCGCGCCCATTCGGGAGCGTCATGGGCAAGATTGCCATTCTGGGCGTTGTTTTGATTGTGCTGGGTATCGGCGGACTTTTGTTCGACCAGTTCAGCTACACGCAAACCAAACCGTTGCTGAAAGCGGGACCGCTGCAGGTCAATACCGAAGAAGAACACCACATCTCGATCCCCACCATTGGCAGCATCGTGTTGCTGTTGATCGGCGCGGGCCTCGTGATCGCGGGACGCAAATCGCCGTGAGTAACGAACTCCATATGCTTCAGACGACGGAAAGTCCGAAAGACACGAAGGCCGACGAGCTTTCGTTCTTCGCGCGCGCGGCCAACGCGGTTTCGCATGCCGCCGGGCGCCCTGCCGCCTTCGTTCTGTGCTGTCTTGTCGTAATCCTCTGGGCCGTGTGCGGACCGATCTTTCACTACTCCGATACGTGGCAGCTCATCATCAACACCGGCACCACCATCGTGACATTCCTGATGGTGTTCCTGATCCAGAATTCCCAGAACCGCGATGGCGCGGCGCTGCAGGCCAAGCTGGACGAGTTGATCCGTGTTACGAAAGAAGCGCGCAACGATTTTGTCGGCATCGAAAACAAGCCTGAAAAACGGCTCGAAGAGATGCGCGAAGGCTGCGAGACGGAAGCGGCATCCACGGCCCAATAGCGTTGCGGGACGGAACGGCACTGCCCATTCCGAAATTGCCGCTGACAGGCACCCCGCCCGCGTGATATTCCAGCGAATATCACGCCTGTTCTTTGGGGGATTTCATGAAATTCTTGCGTCTTGCCACCGCCGCCCTGATGGCCGCGCTTTTTGCCGTACCCGCGCAGCCCCTCGCGGCTGCGGATAACGATACCATCACCGTCTTCGCCGCCGCCTCGCTCACCGATGCGCTGACCGCCGTCGGTAAAGCCTATGAGGCCAAGACCGGGCAGCATGTCGTTTTCTCGTTCGCGGCCTCCTCGGTGCTGGCAAAGCAGATCGAATCCTCCGCCGGCGCGGACATGTTTCTGTCCGCCGACGAAGACTGGATGAACGATCTTGACAAGAAAGGCCTGGTCGCGCCGGGCACACGCCACGATCTGCTCGGAAATCATCTGGTGCTGGTCGCACCCGCGGGGTTGAAAGTCACCGTCAAAATCGCGCCGCATTTCGATCTCGCCGGCGCGCTTGGCAATAGCCGCATTGCGGTCGCCGATCCGGCTTCGGTGCCAGCCGGCAAATACGGCAAAGCCGCGCTAACCAATCTCAGCGTGTGGGACAGCGTTGCCGGTAAGCTCGCCATCGCGGAGAATGTGCGCGCGGCGCTCGCCTATGTGGCGCGTGGAGAAACGGTGCTTGGCATCGTCTACAACACCGATGCGCAGATCGAACCGCGTGTGCATGTCGTGGGCGTTTTCCCGGACAACACGCATGCACCCATCGTTTATCCCATGGCGCTCGTCAAGGACGCCAAACCCGGCGCCGCCGCATTCGAGAAATTTCTCTCCGGTGAAACCGCCGCCACAATTTTCAAAAAAGACGGGTTCATCACCTTCGCGAAGTAAAAGCGTTCGTATCAAACAAAAAAAATATTCTTTTCAACTTAGGGGAATGACGATGAAATTGATCACGATCCTGAGCGCCTCGGCGGCGCTCGGAGCGCTCTGTGCGCCCGCCTATGCCGATGATGCCGCGATCGAGAAACGCCTCGACGCGATGCAGCACATGATCGAAGCGCAACAGCACCAGATTCAAGAGCAAAGCGCCGAGATCAAGAACCTGCACAGCGCGCTGAGGAAAAAGGGCGTTCCCGTCGCCAACGAGGTCGCGCAAACCGCGACGCCTGCGGCAGTAGCCGCGACACCCGCGCCTGCCAGCGAGCAGGTGCAGATCGATGCGCTGACGCAGAAGCTCGCCGATGCGCAGGAGCAGGAGCGTGTTGCAAAACAAGATCAGCCGAAGGTCACACTCACCAACGGCCGGCTGAGCGCCGCCTCGGCGGACGGCCGCTTCACGGTTGCCGTTCGCGCGCTCGGCCAGTTCGATGCCGCCTATTATATGCAATCGGGTTCGGCCCGGTTGCTGCCGGCCGCCAACGACCCCGACCTTTCAAGCGGCACCAACTTTCGCCGCGCGCAGTTGGGATTGCAGGGAACGCTGTTCGGCGACTGGTCCTATTTCTTCAACACGGAGTTCGGCGGATCGGGCGGCACCGAAACTGGCGGCCGCGTACAATCGCTTTATGTCGAATATGACGGCCTCAAGAATTTCGGTTTCCGCGTCGGCGCCTATCCGCCGGATGGCGGGCTGGAGGATAGCACCGGTTCCGCCGACACGCTGTTCCTGGAACGGGCCGGACCATCCGACATCGTCCGCAACGCCGTGGGTGGTGATGGCCGCGATGCGGCTAGTGTTCTTTACAACGGCGACACCTTGCACGCTTCGCTGTCCTATACCGGCGGCAAGGTGGGCGATGCAGCGGTGTTCGACGAACAGCAATCGGTGCTGCTGCGCGTGGCCGATTCGGTGTGGTCGGATTCCAATTCGCGCATCGTGCTGAGCGCGACCGGCGCGGACATGTTCCGCGGCCCGGATTCGTCGGCAGGCATCGGCTCCGCACGCGCATTGACGCTGGCCGTTGCGCCGGAACTC
>DATCFN010000162.1:0-2850 GCA_036509475.1 Rhizomicrobium sp.
TGCGCACGGATCTGCCCGCGCGTTTCCGTTTCATGGTCGTCGGGAATGTCCCCGAATATTTCGTCCAGAATGTCTTCGCGCGTAACGATGCCTTGCAGCGCGCCGTATTCGTCGACAACCAGCGCGAAATGAGACCGTTGCTCCCGGAACGCACCGAGTTGTTCTTCCAATGTGGTGGTGTCCGGCACGAACCACGGCTCCACCATCAACGACAAGATATCGAAGCCTTCGAACGAACCGCGTCGGGTCGCAAATGCGCGCGCCACATCCGCGGTCCGCAGCACGCCGATAACGTTGTCCGGTGTCCCGCGCCACACAGGCACGCGTGTGTGTTCGGCATCGATCAGCGCCTCGAACAATTCCCCGGATGGTTGGTCGGCGTCGACACTCAGCATGGCTTTGCGGTGAACCATAACGTCCGCGATTTGCAGTTCGCGCAGGTCCAGAACGCCCGTGAGCATGTCGCGATGTTCGCGTTCCACACTACCTTCTTTGTGATGAAGGTTCACGGTGCCTCGAATTTCCTCGTGCGAGGCCTCGGGATCTGTCGCTTCGCCTTGCCGGATCCCGACCAGGCTCAGGACACGCCAGACGATGTATTGCACCGCGCTCACGATGGGCGCCAGAACGACGACGACGATCCGCATGGGCCACGCCACCGTGAGCGCGAAGCGGTCTGTGCGCGCGATGGCGAGCGTTTTCGGCAGGACTTCGGCGAAGATCAGGATCAGCAGGGTCATAACGACCGCCGTTATCGCGACGGCGCGCCTGCCGAACTGTGCCTCTAATATTGTTGTCGCCAGAGACGATGCCAGAATGTTGAGGAAGGTATTGCCGAGCAGAATGGCGCCAATCGAGCGTTCGCGATTGCCCACGAGGTAATTCACATCGCGCGCCGCACGCGATCCGTCTTTTTCGAGCTGGTGCATCCGCCCCCGCGACACCGCGGTAAGCGCCGTTTCGGAGCCGGAGAAAAAGCCGGACACGATAATCAGCAACACGACGATGCTGAAGGCTGTGATTAGCGTTGTGCCCATGACAAAGCGCCTTTGAAGAGAAGAGGGGAGTAACTACGCAGCGAGAACATCACGGACCTTGTCGAGCGGCACATCGCGGGCTGTAAAGGCGTGACCAAGCCCTCTCGCCAGAACAAAGGTCAACTTGCCATCCTGAACCTTCTTGTCGTGCATCATGGCGGAAATGAGCGTCTCCACATCGGGGCGCGCACCGGGGACGTCCGCAATGGCTGCAGGCAGCCCCACGGCCGTCAGGTGGCGCGCAAATCTCTGCGTGTCCGAAGCAGGGGAAACGCCAAGCCGCGAAGACAGTTCCAGCGCAAGCACCGTTCCGATCGCCACGCCTTCACCGTGCAGGAGCCTGTTGGAAAAGCCGGTGGCAGCCTCCAGCGCATGTCCGAAAGTGTGACCCAGATTGAGCAGCGCGCGCTCGCCGGTTTCGCGCTCGTCACGGGCAACGATTTGTGCCTTCATCTTGCAACATTGCGCGACGATGTGGGTGAGCGCCGGCGCATCGCCGCCCAGCGCTTTTGCGCCGTTGGCTTCTAGCCATGCAAAGAAATCAGCGTCGCCCAGTGCGCCGTATTTCACGACCTCGGCATATCCGGCAAGCAATTCGCGCTTCGGCAACGTGCCGAGCACGGCGATATCGGCGATCACGATGCGGGGTTGATGAAATACCCCGACGAGATTTTTTCCCTCTGCGACGTTGATCGCGGTCTTTCCGCCGACAGAGGAATCCACTTGCGCCAAAAGCGTGGTGGGGATTTGCGCAAAATCGACGCCGCGTTTCAGAATACCCGCCGCGAACCCGACGAGATCGCCGATCACCCCGCCGCCCAGCGCCACGATCAAACCGCTGCGGTCCACGCCGGCCTTCAGCAATTCGGTGGTGAGCTTTTCCAACCCTGCGAAACTCTTGGTCGCTTCGCCGGGCGGCAGCACGACCGGCACAGTTTTGATGTTCGCTTCCGTAAGCGCGGCGATCACTGGATCGAGATACAGTTTGGCGACATGCGCATCAGTCACGACGGGAACAGCACCGCGCGCCAGAGGCGCCAGCAGCTTGCCGGCATGACCGAGCAATCCGGCGCCGACATGGATCGGATAGGAGCGGGCATCGAGACCGACGGTGATCGTCTCGCTCATGCCTCCTCCACCAGATCGCGTTCGCGCAATGATCGAACGATGCGCTCCACGGCAGCCTGATGCGGGCCGTCCTCGCTGTTTATTGCCAAATCCGCCTGCGCGTAGATCGGCTCCCGCTCCTTGAACAGCCGCGCCATGATTTCGGCTGGATCGCCGTCTTTCAGCATGGGGCGGGTATCCCGCCGCCCGACCCGCTCCACAAGCACCTCCAGCGGTACATTGATCCAGATCGATATGGCTTCGGCTTTGATTCGTCCGCGTATCTCATCGTCGGCAAAAGCGCCGCCGCCGGTCGCCAGAACATGGGGGGCCAGGCCCAGCAATCGCACGATCACCTTGCGCTCGCCGTCACGAAAAGCCGGTTCGCCGTACCGTGCGAAAATTTCGTTGATGGAACATCCGGCTGCCGACTCGATTTCGGCGTCGGCATCGCGAAAAGGGACTTCAAGCTTGGCCGCCAATCTGCGGCCGAGGGAGCTCTTGCCCGCCCCCATCATACCCACCAGCGCGACCGTGCGTTTCAACCGGATCATCATCTTCGCTTACAACACTTGCGCGTCCGCCGCCATTTCCGCCACAACAGGATCGGGGGGCCACACGGAGGTCGTCAAATGTCCGAACCCAACTGGATTGCCCGAATCATTGTGTTCGTGCTGGTGCTGCTTGTCTTCGGCACGCTTATCGT
>DATCFN010000163.1:0-13346 GCA_036509475.1 Rhizomicrobium sp.
CGCGGAAGCGGATCCCGAACTGGATGTCGGCGGCGGTGACACGGCGCACAAACTCGCGGTGCTGTCCGGTCTTGCTTTCGGCGCGAAGCCCAATCTCGCAAGCATGAAGATCGAGGGCATCGCCCATATCACGCCGGACGACATTCGCTTCGCACGCGAGTTCGGTTGCCGCATCAAGTTGCTTGGCGTGGCGCGCCGCGCGGGCAATCACATCGATCAGCGCGTCGAGCCGACGATGGTGAAACTCGGCACGCCGCTGGCGGATGTCGAAGGTCCGTTCAACGCCGTGGTCGCGCAGGCGGGCGCCGCCGGTCCCTTCTTCTTCGAGGGCCGTGGGGCGGGCGAGGCGCCGACCGCGGGCGCCGTCATTGCCGATCTGGTGGATATCGCGCGCGGCAGCCTCGGGGCGCCTTTCGGCCGCCCGGCCGCGAGCCTGGTGCCGAATGACGGCCCACCGGGGCCGCGGGCCAGCGCTTTCTACCTGCGGTTTGAGGTGCTGGATGTTCCCGGAGTTTTGGCGGAAATTGCGCGTCACTTGGCCCAGGCGGAAGTTTCTATCGAAAGCATGATCCAGCGTGGCCGCGCGCCCGGCGAGCCGGTCGCTATCGTCATGATTACGCATGAATGTCTCGAGACATCGGTTGTGCGCGCCTTGAAGGCCATCGCGGCCTCCGACAAGGTCGTGGCCAAGCCCTGCATGATTCCCATGGAATCTCGCTAGCCTACGGACTAAAGAACGCCGCCAAGGCGCCTAGGAGTGATTATGTCCCAACCATTGGATCGCGCATTTGCGCTGGAAGCCGTGCGCGTCACGGAAGCCGCCGCCATTGCGGCGGCGAAGCAGATCGGCCGCGGCAACGAACACGACGCCGATCAGGCCGCCGTGGAAGCCATGCGCATCGCGTTCAACCATCTGCCTATCGATGGCACGGTGGTGATCGGCGAAGGCGAACGTGACGAAGCCCCGATGCTGTTCATCGGCGAGAAAGTCGGCGCGGGCGGATTGGCCGTGGACATCGCGCTCGATCCGCTGGAAGGCACGACGCTGACCGCCAAGGCGATGCCGAATGCGCTCGCTGTGATGGCGATGGCCGAACCCGGCACGCTACTCAATGCGCCCGATACCTATATGGACAAACTCGCCATCGGTCCGGGCTACACAGACGGCATCGTCGATATCGACGCGGAACCGGGCGACAACATCAACGCGCTGGCGAAAGCCAAAGGCGTGAAGCCGCATGAGATCACGGCCTGCATCATGGACCGGCCACGTCACGAAGCGCTGATCGCCGCCGTGCGCAAAGCGGGCGCCGCGATCCAGCTCATCACCGATGGCGACGTCGCGGGCGTCATTGCCTGCACCGATCCTTCGACGGGGATCGACATCTATATCGGTCAAGGCGGCGCGCCGGAAGGCGTGTTGGCGGCGGCAGCGCTGCGTTGCGTTGGCGGGCAAATGCAAGCGCGGCTGGTCTTCCGCAAGGACGACGAGCGTGCTCGCGCCGCCAAGCTCGGCATCAAGGACTTCAACCGCAAATATGGTTTGATGGATCTGGCGTCCGGCGATGTCGTCTTTTCCGCAACCGGAGTGACTGACGGCTCCATGCTGGCAGGCGTGCACCGCGACGCGCATTTCATCACGACGGAAAGCATCGTGATGCGCTCGGCCACCGGCACGGTGCGCTGGGTGAAGACACGGCACAAACGCAACCGGCATGGGCTCTGAGACGGCCATTTCGGAAGCAGACACGGCTTTTGGAGTTTCGAACTCCTTTTCGGGCCGCAGATGGAAATTGCGCGAGCCGGGCGAAGCGTCCATTCGTGCGCTCACGCAGGCTGGAAATATCTCTGCCGCACTGGCGCGCATTCTGGCGGCGCGGGGCACCGCGCCCGATGCGCTGGCGGATATCCTGAATCCAACGTTGAAGCGGCTCCTTCCCGAGCCCAATACGCTGAAGGATATGGAGCGCGCGGTGGCGCGCGTTGCGGCTGCTATCGCAAACGGCGAAAAGACTGCCGTGTTCGGTGACTACGATGTTGACGGTTCCTGCTCGTCGGCGCTGCTGGCGAATTTCCTGACAG
The DNA here is from genome assembly GCA_036509475.1 of Rhizomicrobium sp. Taxonomy (GTDB): domain Bacteria; phylum Pseudomonadota; class Alphaproteobacteria; order Micropepsales; family Micropepsaceae; genus Rhizomicrobium. Next base: position 2,083 of record DATCFN010000163.1, read on the forward strand.
CTTTGGGCAGGCCGCCGCGCATCTACATTCCCGACCGCATGACCGAAGGCTACGGCCCCAACGCGGCAGCGATGCGCGTCCTGAAGGACGAGGGCGCGGGGCTTGTCATCACGGTCGATTGCGGCGCGGCCGCTGTCGTGGCGCTCACAGAGGCCCGCAATATTGGCCTCGATGTGATTGTGCTGGATCATCACGCGGTCGAAACGCTTCCGCCTGCCACGGCGCAGGTCAATCCGAACCAGCCGGGCGATACGTCCGGCCTCGGCTATGTCTGCGCGGCGGGCGTGACATTCCTTTTTCTGGTCGCGCTCAATCGCGCGCTTCGTGAAAACGGATGGTACGCCGCGAACGGCGTCGCCGAGCCGGATCTGCGCGACTATGTCGATCTCGTCGGACTTGCCACGATCTGCGACGTGGTTCCACTGGTGGGCGTCAATCGCGCCTTTGTGCGGGCAGGGCTGGCCAGACTCTCCACGCTCGCGCGGCCGGGGCTGGCCGCTCTTGCAGCCGTCGCCAAAACCAGTGCGCCGTTCACACCCTACCATCTCGGATTTGCATTTGGACCGCGCATCAATGCCGGCGGACGCATCGGAAAATGCAGCCTCGGCGTCGAACTGCTGAGTACGACGGACGCGACGGAGGCAGAAGATATTGCGCTCCTGCTCGACATCCACAATCGCGAGCGTCAGGCGATTGAATCGCTGATCCTCGACAACGCCGCGGCGATGGCGGCGACACAGGACAACGCGCCGTTTCTTCTCGTCTCGGACGAAGGCTGGCACCCCGGCGTCGTCGGTATCGTGGCGGGACGGTTGCGCGAGCGATTCAACAAGCCTGCCTTCGTCGCCGGTTTCGAGGGCGGACTAGGCCGGGGGTCGGCGCGTTCCATACCGGGCATCGACATCGGCGCGATGGTTCGCGCGGCGCAGGAAGCGGGCGTTATAGAAGCCGGTGGCGGTCACGCGATGGCGGCGGGTTTTTCACTGTCGCCGGAGCGGCTGGGCGCATTCCGCGAATTTCTCGGCCATCGGTTTGCAAATACCGGCGCGGCCTTCGACGCCGCGAACGAATTGGTGCTCGACGCGACGGTGTCGCCATCGGGCGCGAATGTGGAACTCGTTGCGGAGATAGCCAAGGCCGGTCCTTACGGCGCGGGAAATCTCGAGCCGCTGATCGTCGTGCCGGACGCGCGCGTGGTCTTCGCCGACATTGTCGGCAAGGATCATGTGAAGCTTCGGGTGGTGGGCGGCGACGGCGCGCGGCTGGACGGCATCGTATTTCGTGCCGCGCAGACGGCACTCGGCCAGGGGCTGCTCAAGGCGCGGGGCGCGCGCGTTCATCTGGCCGGACGCCTCAAGGAAGACAATTGGAACGGGCAAAGCCGGGTCCAGATTCAGGTCGAGGACGCCGCCCCGGCGGGCGCCTAGTCCCGGCTTGCAAACCTCGGATTGGGCCGGTAATACCCCCTTCCGCTGCGCCCTTCGTCTATCGGTTAGGACTCAGGATTTTCATTCCTGCAAGAGGGGTTCGACTCCCCTAGGGCGCACCATTTCCAACCGACCTCGCTTTGTGCAAATTTCGCCTTTCGGCACGGCAGGCGGGCCGCATCGGGAGGATTTAATGCTTCGTTCCAGCAAGTTTCTCATTTTCGGGGTCGCAGCGGCGGCCCTCGTCGCGGTATCAGGCGCGGCATTTGCGAGCCACGGCAAAGTCGGGCTCTGGAGCGTCACGGTCACCATGGGCGGTGGAAATCCGATGCCCGACATGTCGAAATTGCCGCCCGAGGTCCAGGCCAGGATGAAAGCAGCAGGCGTTTCGGCAAGCGGCAACTCAATTACCGCCCAGCACTGCATGTCGGCGCAGGAAGTGGCGACGGACAATCTCTCCGCGGCGGCGCAGAACAAGGATTGCACCTATTCGAACATGCAGACCGCCGGCAAAACGATGAGCGCCGATCTTGTCTGCAAGGGGCAATTCAACGGCACCGGGCACATGCAGACAAAGTATAGCGGCGATGGTTCAAGTTTTTCCGGCGACCTGACGATGAGCGGTGCGGTCAACGGACATCAGATGAACCAGTCCCAGCATTTCGAAGGTCATTGGGTCTCGGCCGATTGTGGCGGCATCACGCATTGATCGAATCCGCATGAACGGAACACCCGGCGTCGCGTCCGCACTGACAGAACTGTTGCGCGATGCGCGCCGGGTTGTTTTCTTCACGGGCGCCGGTATCTCCACGGAGTCCGGCATTCCGGACTTTCGTTCGCCCGGCGGCACCTGGACGAAAATGGCGCCGATCGATTATCGGGATTTCGTCGGCTCTGCCGATATGCGCCGCGAGGCGTGGCGGCGCAGGTTCGTGCTTGAAGAAACATTGGCCGGCGTGAAACCGAACGCGGGACACATGGCTGTTGCGGAACTGGTCGCGCGCGGCAAAGCCAGCCATGTCATCACGCAGAATATCGACAACCTGCATCAGGATTCCGGCGTGCCCGACGCCAAGGTGATCGAGATCCACGGCAACACGCGCTACGCCAAATGTCTGGACTGCGGCGCACGCGCCGAGCTGGAACCGATCCGCGCGCATTTCGAGAAAACCGGCGATCCCCCGGATTGCATGTTTTGCGGCGGCATCCTGAAAACGGCGACCATTTCCTTCGGTCAGGCCATGCCGGAACTGGAAATGGCCCGCGCGGAAAAGGCTGCGCTGGAGGCTGACCTCTTCATCGTTCTGGGATCGTCGCTGGTCGTGTATCCGGCGGCCGGCCTGCCGACGTTGGCCAAGCGCGGCGGGGCGAAACTTGCCATCGTCAATCGCGAGCCGACGGAACAGGACGGTGCGGCCGATCTCGTCCTGCAGAGCGAAATTGGCCCTACATTGCGTGAGGCTGTTAATGCGCTTTAAGCGTTGGCCGGTCTATTGGGCATGGCTAGGATAATCACCGGATTCGACGGTTTTCAGGAGCACACGATTTTGCGCATTTTCAACGACGAAGAAAAAGATAAAAGCAAAGAAGACGAGAAGGCCCCGGAGCCGCAATCCTCGCCGGTCGCGCAGGCGCTGTTCAAATCACGCACCGTGCTGATTTTCGGCGAAGTCGATATGAAGATGGCCGAGCGCGTGAGCGCGCAGCTTCTGGCCTTCGCGGAATCCGAAGGAGACATCCGCGTCATCCTGAACTCGCCGGGCGGCCACGTGGAGTCGGGCGACACGATCCACGATATGATCCGCTTCGTGGGCGGACGCGTGAAGATCGTCGGCACCGGCTGGGTCGCCAGCGCCGGCGCGCACATTTTTTTGGGTGCGAAGAAAGAGAACCGTCTCTGCCTGCCGTTCACGCGTTTCCTGCTGCACCAGCCGCTTGGCGGCGTGCAGGGCCAGGCTTCCGACATCACCATCGAGGCGGAAGAAATCCTGAAGATGCGCGAGCGTCTCAACCGCGAAATCGCGGCGGAAACCGGTCAGACCTATGAAAAGGTCTTGCACGATACCGAACGCAACTATTGGCTCAGCGCGGAAGAGGCGAAGGCTTACGGCTTGGTTGGGCGGATCGTGAACCGGGCGGACGAGGTCTGACATGACGGCGTCGCCCTGGTGGCAGGGCGCGGTCATCTATCAGATATATATCCGCAGTTTCTGCGATGCGAATGGCGACGGGCAGGGCGACTTCGCTGGTCTGATTTCCAAGCTGGACTATCTGGCCGCGCTTGGCGTGGATGCTATCTGGTTGTCGCCGATCCATCCCTCGCCCAATCGCGACTGGGGCTACGACGTCTCGGATTTCGACGGCATCCATCCCGATTACGGCACGCAGGCCGATTTCGACAATGTGCTGGCCGAGGCGCATGCGCGCGGGATGAAGGTTATCACCGATGAGGTGTTGGCCCACACATCGGACGAGCATCGCTGGTTCCGCGAGAGTCTGAAACGCGATAGCGGCAAATCGGACTGGTACGTCTGGGCCGATCCGAAGATCGACGGCACGGTGCCGAACAACTGGCTGTCGGCCTTTGCCGGTCCGGCCTGGGCCTACCAGCCGGCGCGGCGGCAGTATTACCACCACAAATTTCTTCGCCAGCAACCGAAGCTGAATTGGCGGCAGCCTGCCGCGAAGGCGGCGGCGCTGGCGGTTCTGGATTACTGGCTGAAGCGCGGCGTGGATGGATTTCGCCTCGACGTGGCCAATGCCTACCTCCACGACCCGGCGCTTACCGACAATCCGCCGGTGCCGTTGGAACAGCGCAACGCGCATAACTGGGCACATGCACCGAATCTACAATTTCACTATCATGACAGCAACTTGCCGGAAGAGATTGAGGTTCTGGACGAAGTTCGCCGGACGGTGGATGCCTATCCCAACCGCTTTGTGATGGGCGAATTCTCGGAGGAACCGGAACGCTCAGGGACGTTCGCGGCCAGCAAAGAGGGGCTGCATTCGGGCTACAGTTTTCCGCTTCTGGAAGCACGGACCTTGGGCCCAGACTTCATTCGCGACCATTTCGCCATGCTAGCGCGGCACCCGAACCATTGGCCGTCGGTCGCGTTTTGCAACCACGACATTATGCGGACGCTTACGCGCTTTGGCGGCAAGAACGCGCCGCGCGGTCTGGCCAAGATGATGCTGGCGCTTTTGCTAACGCTCAAAGGAACCGCGCTGATCTATCAGGGCGAGGAGTTGGGCCTGCCGCAAGCCGATGTTCGCCGCGACCAACTCAAGGACCCGGTGGGTGATCTCTACTACCCCTACACGTTCGGCCGCGATGGCTGCCGAACGCCGATGCCCTGGAATTCGCTGGCACCCAATCTCGGCTTCGGCACGGGGACACCGTGGTTGCCTGTCTCGCCTTTGCATCAGCCGCTCGCAGCCGACATCCAGCAGGCGGATGAGCATTCCACGCTGGCGACCGCGCGCAAATTCATCGCGGCGCGGCGCGACAACCCGGTGTTGCGGCTTGGCGACATTCAATTCCTGGACGCGCCATCGCCGGTGTTGGCCTTCACCCGCACCTATAAGGACGAACGCGCAATCTGCGTATTCAACATGAGCGCCGCAGAAGCGACGTTCACCGGTGCTCATGGAGAGGCGGTGGATCTGTGCTGTGGCGACGCCCATTCGTCGGGCGATGAACTACGCCTCGGTCCCTACGCCGCGTGGTTCGGGCGTCTCTGATTCCTCGAATGCGGCCAGCACCGCCTCGAGCGGCAGCAACACACAGCGATGACGCGTGCGATGCTCAACCGCGCCGTCGAAGGCTGAATAAGCATCGAAGGGCGGGGGCGGCGGCGCGCCCTTGGTCACCATCATGGTTGCAATATCGTTGGCCAGCTTCTCGACCTCTTCACGGCTCGCGCCTTTGAGCGATTGGCCGAGGATCGAAGCCGATGCCTGTGCCAGCACGCAGGCCTTGGTGTCATGCGCGATCGCAGTGACACGGCCGCCGGCGTCCACGGAAAGATCGACCGTCACCCTGTCTCCGCAGGTGGGATTGTGGGCCGTCGCGCTGACATGTGCGCCGGAAAGGCGGCCTGCGCCATGAGCATCGGCAGCGAGTCTCAGAATCTCCTTGCGATAAAGCGGATCGCTCATCGCGCGCGATACGCCTCCAGCGCCTGTGGTGTGTCGATGTCGGTCAAGGGGGCGTCATCCCCGGCCTCGATTTCGCAAACCAGTTCGCCATAAATGCCGACCAAGTTGCGCGCGCCAACATCGCCCTCGATTGCCTCGATCTCCGGGAAAAAGCGGCGTGCCCACAGGACCGGGTTGCCCTGCTTGCCTTGCCGGGCGGCCACGACGATGGCGCGATCTTCGAAGGGATCGAACCCGGCGACCAACCGATCAATCAGCGCTGCGCCGACACCCGGCATATCGCCCAGGAGGATCAGAGCCCCGTCGCAAACCTGCGGAACAGCGCTAATCCCAGCTTTCAAAGATGTACTCAAACCTTTTGAGAAATCAGGATTATCCACGAACCGTACATTCAGTCCGCGAAGTGCTGCCTTGATCGGGTCCGCGTCCCGTCCGGTCACGACGATAACGGGTGAAGCGTGGCTGGCGATGGCCGCTTCGACGGCGTGGCGCACCAGCGGCTTGCCATCCAGATCGGCCAGCAACTTGTTCGAACCCATGCGGGAGGACATCCCGGCGGCCAGAACGACGGCCGCGATTTTGGCGGCGCGAGGGGCATCGCTCACGGGCTCGTCGCGCGGTTGCGGCCGGGTGGGAATCTCCGTCAGCAAACCGCCGACCCCCATCGCCGCGATCTCGTCCCGGCCCACAGGCAATCCGGCCGCCAGCCGCCAGAGGATAAAATCGAAGCCGTTGAGCTTGGGTGAGCGCGCACAACCGGGCAGACCGATCACGTCGGCGCCGTCCTGCTTTCCGATCAGCGCCAGGTTGCCGGGATCGACCGGCATGCCGAAATGCACGACCATGCCGCCGGCGCGTTCGATCGCCGCCGGAATGACATCGCGCCGGTCGGTGATGGCGCTGGCGCCGAAGATCAGGATCGGATCGCAGCCCGCTTTTTTTGCCTCGCGGATGGCGATGGCGAGCGGTTCCGTCTCATGCGGCACGCGGCGTTCCAAAGCGATGGATGATCCGACACTCTTCAGCCGCGCCTCGATGGCCGACCTGTTTTTGTCGAGAAGCGACTCTTTCATGCCCGGAAGTGATGTCGAGATCAGCGCAGCGTTGCGCCGCGTGAACGCCGCTACTCGAAGTGCGCCAGAAGAAAGAACCTTCCCGGCCTCCCGCACGGCGGAGGCTGGTGCGGCGAAAGGGATGATCTTTACGGTCGCCAGCATCTGTCCCGGCTTCACCGGGGTGTAGGGCGCGAGCGTCGCCAGCGTAACCGCTTCGTGGATGGAATTGACCGCGCCGATTCGGGCAGCGTCGACAACCAGCAACCCCGCCGCCGTCGCATACAGATTTGCCCGCCCTGTAAACGCAGCGCCGGCCCGGACATTTTCACCGGCCAGAGGGGCGGCAATCTCTGCTGCCGCGAGGTCTTCGGCGACGTCGTTATCATCCAGGCGCACGACGGTGACGTCTATCAAACCGGCATGGGCGATTGCCTTCAAATCATCCGCTGAAAGCACGCGGCCTTTGCGGAACAGTTTTCTGTTGGCGCGAACACCATGCGCAAGAATGGCGCCTTCGGCGGCGCTGAGGGAAACAGTCTCGAATAGCATCGCGAAAGTTTACGCGCCCAGAGCCTCGCGCGGCAAACAGAGCCGCGCGCGCAAGCCACCTTCGGCCCGGTTTTCGAGGGTGATGGAGCCGCCATGTCCTTCGGCGATGGCCTTGACCAGGGTCAGGCCCAGGCCCGATCCGCCGGTCTCCGCGCTACGGGAGGTTTCCAGCCGCACGAAAGGTTCGAATACGCGCACGCGATCTTCATCGGCGATGCCCGGGCCGTGATCCTCCACGACGATTTCATAGATGTCCGGGGTTTCAACCAGTTTCGCACAAGCTTTGCCGCCATAGACGATGGCGTTTTCGATCAGGTTGCGGGTGGCCCGCCGGATTTCACTCGGGCGGCACATCAGTGGCGCGGCATCGTGCGCGGTCCACGTGACCGGCTGATCCATATCTTCAAGATCGGAGCAGACACTTTCGATCAAAGCTGAGAGATCGACCTTGCGCATAGCCTCCCAACCCGAGCCGCGCGCCGCGGAGAGAACCGCGTCGGTGAGATCCTGAAGCTCCTCCAGATTTTTCTGCAGGCGTTCGCGTACTTCCTCATCGGCGATGAACTCCGCGCTGATGCGCATGGCGGTGATCGGCGTGCGCAGATCGTGGCCCACAGCGGAAAGAAGCTGACGCTGCCGCGCCAATGTCTTGCTCACCTGATCGGTCATCACATTGAAGGCATGCGCGGCGCGGCGCACATCGTCGGGGCCTTCTTCGGGAACATGTGCAGCCTGTTGGCCGCGTGCCGCTTGAAACGCCGCCGCGGCAAGCTGCGAAAGCGGCCTCGCCACACGGCGCGCGATGATCGCGGCCGCAAGCGAGCTGGTGACGATCGCCACGATGGCTGCGATGAACACCTGCACCGGCCACGGCGCGGGCGGCGGGCGGTAGAGCGATGTCGTCAATTGCATGCCGCGAACGATAGGAATCGTGATGTCGGTCACCGACACCGGCAACGTGCCGTTCTGCAATCGCTCGACCTGACGTGGATCGCGGAATTTGACGAGTATGCCTTCGCCGGAGCGGCCCTTTGGCAGCGTGGCACTTACCCGTTGGGCCAGAGCACGTTCGTCGTCGCTCATGGCTTGAACCACCGGTTTTCCGCGATGAACCTGAAAGTGCCAGATGTTGGACGTCAGCGCGTGGGAGGCGGCCTCGCGCTGTTTTGCGGGGATGGCGGCCAGCAGCGTCGAGGCCGAGACGGCGCGGTCCAACAGACGATCATTGATCGCGGTTTCGGTCGCTTGCGCCTGAACAAGCTGAAACCAGACCGACACGACGACATTCGACAACAGCACGGCCGTCGCCGTAATGACGATCAGCTGCGCGCCGAGCGTGCGCGGCCACCAATTCGAAGGCCAAAGCCTCATTCGTTTTCGGGTTCCACCGCCATCATATAACCGCCACCCCAGACGGTCTTGATATAGCGCGGATTCTTGGGATCTGGCTCGATCTTCTTGCGTAGACGGCTAACGTGGTTGTCGATCGAGCGATCGAACAGTTCGGCGTCCCGGCCCTTGGTAAGGTCCAGAAGCTGGTTGCGGGTGAGGGCGATCTTTGGCCGTTCCAGCAAGGCCTGGAGCAGGCTGAACTCGCCGCTGGAGAGCGCGATAGCCACGCCGTCCGGGCCGATCAATTCGCGCTGGCCAGTGTCCAGCATCCAGTCGCCAAATTTGATACGGGCGGCCTCCGGCGGTTTCTGACGCGGCGGCAGGGCCTGTGTGCGGCGCAGCACGGCGCTAATTCGGGCAATCAGTTCGCGCGGGCTGAACGGCTTTGGGATGTAGTCGTCCGCGCCCATCTCCAGGCCGATGATCCGGTCCACTTCTTCGCCGCGCGCCGTGAGCAGAATCACCGGTATCTGGGAGGTTTCGCGGATTGAGCGGCAGAGGCTTAGCCCGTCTTCGCCCGGCATCATGATATCGAGCACGATGAGATCGATCGCCGCGCCCTTCATCAGCTTGCGCGCTGCCAGTGCGTCCGCCGCCGTGGTGGCACGGTAGCCATGTTCGCGCAGGTAACGGCCGAGCGGCTCGCGGATATCGCGCGCGTCCTCGACGATCATCACATGCGGCTTTGTATCTTCGCGTGCCATCAACATGACTCCAAGATGAGCGGCGCGGCGAATATCCGCAAATTCTTATTGTCTCAAAGTATCGCGGGAACGAACCGCGCACAGATTGGCGACCAGTTTGTTGGTCCCGGACAAAGTTTCAATACCGTCGAAGCACAACTTGTCGAACCAGGGGAGCGTATTTGAAGGAGCTTTAGGGATGAAGCCTTTTATTCGATACGGACTGATTTTGAGTGCGGTGGTGGTGGCGGGCGGAGGATTTGCCCTGGCGGCGATCCATATGCCGCCTTCGACAATGCCAGTGTCGCCGGCGCAGGTCTATTCGGCATCCGGCGGATCTAGCCACAGCAACCGGGGCGGCGGAAAGTTTTTCGCCGAGTTCGATCTGAACCATGACGGCAAGGTCACGCACGAAGAACTCGACAGGGCTTTGGCTCAGGAATTCGCGCAAAGCGCCGGTTCGTCACCGGCCATGACCGAAGCGCAGTTCATCACCTATCGGCTGAAAGATCTGCGCGAAAAGACCGACCAGATGTTTCATCGCGCCGATTGGAATGGCGACGGGCGATTGTCGCTGGAGGAATATGCAACACCGGAGCGCGTGCGTTTCGAATATGCCGATCGTGACGGAACAGGAATTATCACCTGCGGCCATAACGCGCCGGCGCGGTCGCGCGGAGATAGTCAGCGGGGCGGCAGAACGGCTTATGGCGCACGCGGCCACGGCGGCGGCGGGCGTGGCGGATTCTGCAAAAGCGACGATCTCAACCACGACGGCCAGATCACGCGCGCCGAATTCGACACGGCGACGGCGCAGGAGTTTGCATCGGCGGCCAAAGGCGGGTCGCTCACGCCCGACCAGTTCTACGGCATCGTTTCGGCGCATATCCGCGACAGCGCCGCGCACATGTTCACGCGACTCGACACCAACCATGACGGAAAGCTGGACCGTGGAGAATTCGCGGCGACGGAAGCGCGGTACTTCGCGCGCATGGATCGCAACAACGACGGGGCCGTGACTCGCGATGAAATCTCTTCCCAGCGGCGCTATGGCGCCAATGGCACCGCAAAACCGGGGCGTACCTAGCCCGGCTTACACTGCTGCGCGGATGGACATCGCTTCCTCGTCCGTCCGCGCAGCAGATTTTCGCTATTTGGGGCCGCGTAAGATTTGCGTCATCTCGGCCAATATTGAGACGGCGATTTCCGCCGGCGACCGGGCGCCGATGTTCAATCCCACCGGTCCGCGAATGCGCGCCAGCGTTTCGTCGCTGAAACCTTGCGCTTTCATGCGCGCTTGCCGTGCGGCTTGTGTTTTTCTCGAACCCAACGCGCCGATGTAAAAGCAATTCGATTGTAGCGCGGCGGTCAGGGCTGGATCGTCCAGCTTGGGATCGTGCGTCAGCAGAACGATCGCGCTGCGCCGCGTTAGCGGCTCTTTCGACAAGGCTTCGTCGGCCCACTCATGCGAAAGCCGCATGCCGGGAAAGCGTTCGGGTGTTGCAAAGGATGTTCGCGGATCGATGACGCGGACATTGTAGTCGGCCATCGCCGCCATACGGCTCAGAGGTTGCGCGATATGCACGGCGCCAATGATGACGAGGTCGAGAGGCGGATTGTAGATTTCGAGAAACCACAGGCGGCCTTCGATCTCCACGTCTGCGCTGCTGTCGGCGCGCGCCGCGTCCGCGGCGGCCAGTCCTAAGGCCGATTTGTCCGTATGTGGATCGATGAGCTGCTCGTCGCCGGTCGAAATGTCCGTTGCGCGCACGATGGCGCGGCCCGCGCGGCGGGCCTCGTTGAGGGCGAGCAGAGTCTCGCGCTTCATCGCGTCAGGCCACGGGCTCGACGAAAATCTCGATGCGTCCGCCGCAGGCAAGGCCGACAGACCAGGCCTGTTCATCGCTGACGCCGAATTCGAGCTTGCGCGTTTTGCCGCCGTCCATCGCGGCTTGCGCGTCCTGGATCACCGCGCCTTCGACGCAGCCGCCGGACAC
>DATCFN010000164.1:0-3543 GCA_036509475.1 Rhizomicrobium sp.
CGCCGTTCATCATGATGAGCCAGAACCGCCAGCAGGACATCGACCGCCTCGCCGCCGAAAGCGACTACAAGATCAACATCAAGGCCGAACTGGAAATCGAACTACTCCACGAAAAGATCGACAAGCTGCGCGAGCAGGAAGTCGTGACGCTGACGCAGACGGTGAAGGAATTGACCGAATTGCTGAAAGAGTCGATCGAGACGAACCGCGCGGCGCGGTCCTGAAACGCACATGGCCCGCACACTGGCGGGCCATGGCAGAAATGTTATTGGTGTTACGAGAGTCGGGCGAGCTGTGTCTGGATTTCGTCGCGCAGGTCGGACAGGTGGCTTGTGAGCCAGCCAAGCGCTTCATGCGGCGTTTTGGAATTCTGGATCGCCTTCAGACGCGCTTCGATCTGACGGCGATCGGGCAATTCCACCGTTCCGCTTTCGACCAGCGCCGCGGCAAGGCCCGCGATCGCCAGGATGCCGACAAAACCCGCTGCGCCCCAGGCGATCAGCTTGCCGGTTTCGGTGGACAGGAACGGGACTTCACGCACCACGCGGCGGTGAACGGTGCGAACGGCGCGTTGCGCGGCGGCGCGCGTGCGCGGAGTCTTGGTGCGGGTCTTCGTGGCCATGGGAAAATTCCTTGTTCGCTGAAATGAGATTACCAGTTGCCCCAGCCGCGCTTGCGCGCGCGGGGCCGTGACAGAAGCAGCGTGGCGAGCGCGCCCGCGCCGAAGGCGACGGCGACGCTGATCCACGGCCGCGTCTCGATGATCTCTTCGACGGTTTCGACCGAATGGGTCGCCTGCACTGCCACCACGTCGTAAAGCTCCGCGATGCGGTCTTCGATTTCGTCCAGCGCGTGGCGCATTTCGCTCGGCAGGTCCGACATCTCCTCGGAAATAGCTTCGGCCTCGGCGCGCAAACGGATCAGGCGCTCCTCCACCGTTTCGTCGGCGTCGGCCAGCGCTTCTTCAGCGGAAGGGTAAGGCCCATTGCTCATGTCATTCGCTCCGAAATTTTTTGCAGATTTGGACGCCCGCCGCCCTCTGCTAACTAAATGCCTGAATACACGCTTGGTTTCCCGCTCGGGAACTTTATTCTGGCAGCAATCTTTGTTCCTTATTTGTTCTTGACAGCCGTGGGTGGTGTGTGGCCGTATAAGAAGACGGCTTGACGTTGGTAAATGCCAATTCCGCCGTATCCGTTCCGCAACGTGCGGGAGACCACATTTGAGCGGCTTGAGGGTCGCTAACTTGAAATTTTGGCTTGCCATAACGTGTCTTACAATTTCTCCGCTGTTCGGGCTGACAGCCGCATATCAATTGATGATAGTGGGCAAGGAACCGCGCCCGTTCATGACCCACGGCCTGTTCACGATTGCCATGTCGTTCATATTCTTAGGGCTGTGGCTTCTCAGTTAGACCGCCAAATTTCAAGCTGAGGCACTACCCAACCGTGACGGTGGTGCCATACAAATCCGTCACGCTCTCCTCATTCCCGCCTGTCACGCGCTCTTTTCTGGTGCGCGATATTCACAGCAATGTGAACCTCGTCATGGGACAGCGGGCTTATCATCTCGATGCTGGCTGACGTCATCTGGGGGATTTTGATATGCGCCACACAGAACTTGCCGCAATCGCGGGCGCGGTGTTGCTGGCTTCCACGGCGCTGGCAGGCGCGCAAATCGCTCCCATTGCGGCGACACCGGCACCGAACACCGTGGCAGCCTCCGCATCGGCACCGCCGGTGGCGGGATCGTCGGACTACAAAACGGCGATGATCTGCCGTTCGATGCCCGCGCAGACCGGTTCGCTCCTGGGCGGCCGCCGCGTCTGCCTCACGCAGTATGACTGGGACAAGCAACGGCTACAGGCCGAAAAGAATCTCCAGGATTCGCAACTGAGAGATCGTTCGACCAGCTATTAGCCTGCGTCGCGCTCAATCACGTTCCACCAGCGCCGCGTAGCAACCGCGTTTGGCATAATGAATGTGGACATAGGCGGTGTCGGCGCGCGCGAAAAGCCGTGTCAGCAATGTTTCGACCGCGACGCCTTCAATGACATCGGCTTCGACGATCATGCCGTCCCGGTCATAGGCCCGCAGCGATAGCAGCCGCCCGCGCAGACATTCCGGCACGGCGCTGCCATCGAACGCGGCACCCGCGCTTTCGCGCACGAAAATCGGCCCCTTGGCGCGATAGGGCGAGTGGGCGGGCTGGTGTTCGTAATTGACCAGCAGCACGCGCTCGCCGGGCTGGGCGTCCTGAAGCGAGACGCGGCACGGAAAGCCCGGCTTCTCGTTCGCGATCATGCGGCGAAAACCGCGCGTTTCCAGTTCGGCATCTGACAGCGCCGCGAATTGGGAGAAGTGTTCGGAATGAAGACCTTTGAATCGGAAGGACATGGTTGCCTCGGATGACGTTGCGGCGCTGGATATGCGCCGTCCCCCACGCTGCCGCCACCCGATCCTTGCGGCGGGAGGGGGGACCCTCCTCAAAAAGCGCTGAAAACGCGAATTCAACTCTCAAGATCGTGGGTTTGAGGAGATCGCGGCCACAAAATCCGGTTACGTCTTTTTGAGAGGATAAAACCGACGTTCAATTCCGATGCAGGCACGGTGCTTGCGACGACCAGGGCAGACGTATCGAAACGGAACACCTGCCCATGTTCACCACCTTCGCCCTTATCATCGGCCTCGGCGTTTCCGCCGCCACCGCAACCCCTGTCGATCTGATCCCGGTCAGCTACACCCAGCCGGATCGCGCGGCCGTGGATTCCATCCACGCCGGCAACCACGATTGCCCGCATTGCGATCTGGCTGGCGCCAATCTCGACAATACGTGCGTGAAAGGCGGTAATCTCGAAGGCGCCGATTTCTCGAATGTGCATGCCGTCCTGATGTGCATGTCCTTCGCCGATTTCAAAGGCGTGTCGTTCCGCGACGCGGACCTGGCGGGCGCCAACCTCGCCCACGCCAAGCTGGACGATGCCGATTTCAGCGGCGCGGATTTGTCCATCACCTCGTTCAAGGGCACCGACCTGACGAAGGCCAAGGGCCTGACGCAGGCACAACTCGACAAGTCCTGCGGCGATGCCGACACCAAAGCGCCCGTGGGCATGAAAGTGCCTGTCTGCAGCTGACGAATTTTGTGACCGCCTTGCGTCCAAGCGCAGCCGGTCATGTGTTGAAGCCTGATTTGACCTCTGGGAACTGCCTTAACCCCGGCGCGGATGTACCGCCGGGGTTCTTTTTATGGCGCGAAGGCTAGTTCACCGTCAGGCGGCCCGACTTGATGGAACAGGCCGTCTGCATTCCGACGATTCCGGGAATGTAGGCGGGCACGCCGCGCGTCATCGGCGTGTTGGCGACAAGGCGTGCCTGCTTGCCGCCTTCGGCCTGCGAATACGACACCGCCGTGCCGATTGCGAATACGCTTCCGTCGCTCCAGTTGAGCAGAATGACGCTCACGGGCTTGCCGTTTTCATCCTTGGTCTGCCAGTGGCGTACTTTCGGCGTCTCCACTTTGCCAACCACATGCAGCGTGCCGTCG
>DATCFN010000165.1:0-7075 GCA_036509475.1 Rhizomicrobium sp.
GTTCCTGCCGCTGCCGCCCGATTTGATGCTGGTGCCAATGGTGCTGGCGCATCGCAATCGCGCCTTTCATCTGGCGGCCTGGTGTACCTTCTGGTCGGTGACGGGCGGATTGCTCGGCTATGCCATCGGCTCGCTGCTCTATAATTCGGTTGGCGTCTGGTTGATCAACGCTTACGGCATGAGTGCGGATATCCAGGCTTTCAGCAACGCCTACAAGCATTATGCGCCGTTGATCCTGCTGCAGGGCCTGACGCCCGTGCCTTATAAGCTGATCACCATCGCCGCCGGTTTCGCGCATATGAACATTCCTCTGTTCATGCTGCTGTCGGCGATCACGCGCGGCACGCGGTTCTTCGGGGAGGCGACGCTGCTCTATTTCTTCGGAGAGCGCGTCAAAATCCTGCTCGACAAATATCTGGAAGTGGCTCTGGTCGTGTTTCTGGTGCTGGTCGTGGGCGGCGTCTTCCTGGCGCGCTACGTTTTCGGCGCAACCCTGTCTTAAATCCGCCGCGCTCTTTGGGCATGTCAGCCGCGCTTTGACTTGAGGCAAAGGTGCCTTTAGCGAGTGAAACGCGTCATGACCAAGCAAATTCAAGCCGTAGCCGCGATCCTCCTGTCCATTCTCATCTTCCTGATGGGCGGCGGTCTGTTGGGCACGCTTATTCCCGTGCGGGCGCACCTTGCCGGCTTTTCCGATTTCGCCATCGGCCTCATCGGCTCGAGCTATTACGCCGGCTTCGTGGTCGGGTGCTATGCGGGACCGCGCCTGCTCAACCGGGCCGGCCATAGCCGCACCTTCGCAGTGGCTGCCGGGCTTGTGACGGCCTGCACGCTGGCGCAGCCGCTTCTCGTCACCGAGCCGGCCTGGATCGTCTTGCGGGCCGTTTTCGGCGTGGCGTCGGCATGCCTCTACATGGTGGCCGAGAGCTGGTTGAACGACCGCGCTAGCAACGAGACGCGCGGACGCATCTTCGGCTCCTACATGGTGGTCAACTATCTGGGACTGGTTCTTGGCCAGCTTCTCTTTGTGACGGGGCGTCCGTCCAGTTTCGCGCTATTCAATCTGGCGGCGATTTTCTATGCGCTCTGCATGATCCCGGTCGGTCTGACGCGCACGCCGCAACCCACCCGCACCGAAGTACCGGCGCTCAATCCGCTGAAGATATTTCGCGCCTCGCCGGTGGGCGTCGCCGGATGCATCGCCGTTGGCTTCGCCAATGCCGCGGTGTGGACCTTCGCGCCGGTCTACGCGGAAGACCACGGCATGACGCGGGGCCTGCTTGCCGCTTTCATGATGTCTTTCACGCTCGCTGGCGCGCTTGTGCAGATACCGGTCGGCCGCCTGTCGGACAGGATGGACCGGCGCTACATCATTGCCGCCGTGTCGTTGCTGGCCGCTGCCGGCGGTGTCTGTCTCTATATGTTCGGTGGTTACAATCGTTGGCTGACACTCGGCCTGATCGCGCTGTTCGGAATGCTGGCGCTTCCGCTCTACGGATTGTCGGTGGCACATGCCAATGACAGGCTGCCGCGCGGCATGTTCGTTGAGGCTTCTGCGACGCTTCTGTTGATGAATGCGGCGGCGTCGGCGATCGGGCCGGTGATCGCGGCAATGGTGACCGCCCGCGCCGGCATGTCGTCGCTGTTTCTCTACACAGCGGTCATTCACGCCGCCATGTTCGTGTTCACGCTGGCAAGGCTCGGCGCCAAGGCAACGCCGCCGGACGCGTTGCGCGAACCGTTCGAGCCGATGCTGCAACAGGCATCACCGACATCGCTCGAACTCGACCCGCGCGGGCCGGAGCACGCCGCGAGATAATCGCACCCAACAAAAATAGGTGCCGAAGCTCTACGGCTCCGCGCTTTCGTCCACCGGTTCGTCGGACGTGTCGGCCGATGTCTCCATGCCGCCGGTCGTTTCGGCGATCGGCTTCAATGTCTGACCGCGCTTGGCCGCACGCTTTTCGGCGCGTTCGCGTTTGTCGGAGGCGCGCTGAACCGCCAGATCGAGTTCAAGCTGCGAACACAGGCCCAAGGTCACCGGATCGACGGCCTTGATGTTGGTGGCATTCCAGTGCGAACGCTCGCGGATTTTCTGGATCGTCGCCTTCGTCGTGCCGATCAGCTTGACGATATCGGCATCGGTGAATTCGGGATGGTTGCGCAGGATCCAGTAAACCGCGTCAGGCTTGTCCTGACGCTTGGACACCGGCGTGTAACGCGGAATCTTCTTTTGCTTGACGGCGGGCATGCGGTGTTTCGAGACGGCCATTTTCAGGCGCACCTTCGGGTTTTCCTCGGCCTCCTCGATGGCTTCGCGGGTGAGCTGGCCAGACGACACCGGGTCCTGGCCCTTGATGCCCTTGGCGACGTCCTCGTCGGCGATGCCCTTCACTTCGAGCGGATGCAATCCACAGAAATCGGCGATCTGTTCGAAGGTGAGCGATGTGTTGTCCACGAGCCAGACGGCGGTTGCCTTCGGCATCAGCGGTTTTTGCGGTTCGGCGGCCATGTGTTTTCCCTTTCCCGGGCGAGGTTTTCAGGCCCCGTCCCTTCGCTCGACGTTAAGAATTTCGAGGAAGGCGCGTCTTTTAGCGGGGAAACCCCGCGGAGAAAAGGGAAATCTCCATATTTCCAAAAATCCCGCTATTCAGCGGTTTGGGCCTCTACTGCGCCAGCGCGTGCCCGTAGCTGATGGATTCCGCCATCAACCATTTGCCGTCGACATTCTTCCACAGGATCATGAAATTGCCGGTTTCGGTGAGTTGTTCAGGCTTGCCGGGCAGGGTCGCGTAGAAGCGATGCACACCAATCTCCAGCGCGCCGTATTTGTTGATCGGCCAGACTTGCAGAGAGCCGGGCACCAGCTCGCGCCGCGCCGGAAAATCGACACCGGTCTTCACCCGGTCGCAATGACCTTTGAGATTGTCCACGAATTGCGCGCGGGATGACTCGCCGTCCTTGTCATGCACAAAATGAAAATCGCCGGTGAGCATGGCAGCAACCTTGGCCGCATCGCATTGGGTGAAGACCGCGTCGAAAAGATCGCGGTCAGCTTTGGCGATGGTAGCGGTGAGCGCGGCATCCATCTTCGGGCCATCGGTCAGATGATATTGTTCGGCGCCTTTGAGCCGGTGATCCGCGCTGTCCGCCGCCAGAGCGGGCATGGCGACAATCGCAAGCGCGCAAGCGCTCGCCGCGAATTTCGAGAAAGACATTTTGAAAATCCCCAATCAGCAACCTGATGGAGGTTGTTATGTGCGCCGCACTGTTCAAGGGCTAAGGGGTGTCTTTCGCGCGCGCGATGGCATCAAGAATAAGCTTTTCCGCGCCGCCCGCATCCTGCCAGTCGCCCACCTTCGTCCATTTCTTCGGTTCCAGATCCTTGTAGTGCTGGAAGAAATGCTCGATCTGCTGCACCAGGATCGCCGGCAAGTCTTTGTGGGACCGAACGCCCAGATGAAACGGATTGAGGTCGTCCGCCGGAACCGCGACGATCTTCTCATCCGGTCCCGCCTGATCCTGCATCACCAGCACGCCGACCGGACGACATCGCACGACCGCGCCGGGAATAACCGGCACGGCAGAGATCACCAGCACATCGATGGGATCGCCATCTTCGGACAGCGTGTGCGGAATGAAACCGTAATTGCCGGGATAGAACATTGCGGTGTGCAGGAAGCGATCCACGAACAGCGCGCCGGATTTCTTGTCCATCTCATATTTCACCGGCAATCCGCCCGCCGGAATTTCGATGAGGACGTTCACGTCTTTTGGCGGGTTGCGGCCAGCGGGAATTTGCATGAGGTCCATGGTCGTTTCCTCAGATCGTCAGCAGGATTTTGCCGATGTGGCTGCTGGATTTCATCAGTTCGTGCGCGGCCTGCGCTTCGGCGAGCGGAAAAGTTTTGTCGATGATGGGCTTGATTTTGCCGGCTTCGATCAGCGGCCAAACTTCGCGGCGCACCGCGTCCCGGATCGCGCCCTTTTCATCCGGTGTGCGTGCGCGCAGCGTGGTGGCGAGCAGCGACAGGCGTTTCATCAGCATCATGCCGAAATTCACGTTCGCCTGCATGCCGCTCATATAGGCGATGTTGACGATCCGGCCCCATATCGCCGCCGCGTTCATGTTGCGCTGTATGTATTCGCCGCCGACCATGTCCAGCGTGACGTCGATGCCTTTGCCTGCCGTCGCTTCCTTCACGATCTCGACAAAATCCTGTTCCTTGTAGTTGATCGCACGACCGCCAAGTTTTTCGATGACGGCGCATTTTTCGGCGCTGGCCGCTGTCGAAAACACTTTGTGGCCGCGCGCTATGCAAAGCTGGATGGCGGCAGTGCCGATGCCGCTGGTGCCGCCGTGAATCAAAACACTTTCGCCGGATTTCAGCCGTGCCGCATCCATCAGGTTCGTCCAGACGGTGAAATGAACTTCCGGCAATGCGGCCGCGTCGATCAGGCTGATCCCCTTGGGCAGCGGCAGGACATTCCTGGTCGATACCGCCACATATTCGGCATAACCGCCGCCGCCGAGCAGGGCACAGACTTTATCGCCGACGTGAAAATCGCCCACGCCCGCGCCAAGTTCTGCGACCTCGCCCGAACATTCCATGCCCAGCGTGTCCGGCGCGCCGGGCGGCGGCGGATACATGCCACGCGCCTGCGCCAGATCGGCATGGTTCAGCCCGGCAGCCGCGACCTTGATAAGAATTTCGCCCGCTGCCGGCGCAGGTTTGGGAATGTCCGCCAGAACAAGGCGGTAATCTTTCCCCGGATTGTCGACTTTAATGGCCTTCATGTGCGCTTGCCCGCGGGTTTTTCTGGCGGGACACTAGCAAGGGCGTGCGCGGAAACGAAACCATGGCCATCGATACGGACGAACTTCTGCCGAAGAAAAAGAAACCCGAAATCGTTTTGGGCGAAGACATAGCCTTCCTCTCCGAACATGAACTGACCGCACGGATTGCCGCGCTGGAAGCGGAAATTGTGCGCAGTCGCGAAGCCATCGTATCGCGGCTGTCGAGCAAAGCCGCGGCGGATTCGTTCTTTCGGAAGGGATAACGCCGTGGTTGCATTCGGTGCGTACGTAAAAGCGGTGTGCTGCAACGCGCTGTTTCGTCAATCATTAATGCTGATGGCTTTATTGTTTAGGAATAACGGGCGTTGCGCGAATATCACCCCCTGTTTGGTTTATGTATCGGTTTCGCGACATGAGTGCTTGCGTTGGCGACGCGACTTGCTAGCTTTCGCGACGGGATGAATTGAGGGGCCGCATGTCGCTTCCGGAATCGGACGAAGAAAACTTCCATAGCGTCACGGCGCAGGGGTTCACGGGTTCCGCCCTGTTCGAGCGCACCTTCGATGAAGGCATGTCGCTGGTTGAGGAAACCGCGCGCTATCTGGACGGCAAGGGGCGTGATGAATCCAAGGATCTGCCACGCAAAGCCGCGCTGCTCTATGCTGGCGAAAGCATGCGTGTCACGACGCGTCTGATGCAGGCCGCAAGCTGGCTTCTTGTGCAGCGCGCGGTGCATGAGGGCGAGATGGAGCCGGAATTGGCGGCTGGCGACCGGTACCGTCTCGGCTCCAAGGAAATCTGTCTCGGCGGCCGTGATAGCGGCACGGAAATGCTGCCCAAAATGCTGCAGGATCTGCTAACCCGCAGCGACAATCTTTATCGCCGTATCGCGCGGCTGGATGACATTCTGTTCGGCGGCGCTGCGATCACGTCCGGCGTGCAGACGCAATTCGACCGCCTCGAACAGGCCTTCGGGGCCGCGCAGACACCGAATTAAGCTCGCTTATGGCTTGGAGAATGTCTGCCTGACGTCCTGCTTGGACGGCAGGTTGACGTTCACAGATGGCGCGCCGAATCCGGGCAGATCTCGGCAACCTGTCGTGTTGCAGACGCGCACTTCGCCGGTGAACCGATCGACCACATAGGCGCTGTGCTGCACCTGATCGAGCGCGACGGTGACGCGGCCGGTCACGATGAAGGCGATGCCGAGCAGGAAGAAGCCCGCGATGATCGTCACCCAGACTTCCGTTGTAATGGATTCCACGATGGCCGCAGCACCCAGAATGACCGCGCCGGCAACCAGCCATGGTAGTGCCAGTTGCAGGCTGCCGTGGAACCTGTCCTGAAATTGCCACGCGCCCAGCGCGCCCAGCAAAAGCACGATGCCGCCGACCCCGAGGCCAAGACGCACAGCCCAGTTGGGGCCGCCATTGTCGTGCTCAACGACAGTGTCGTGAATGGTGTCGTGAATATGATCGAAATGGCGTTCGACAGGCCGTTCCATGATCGTGCGTTCCACAGTGGGTTTTTCGACCACCACAGGCTGTTCCACCACATCCGTCATAGATCGTCCCCATGTAGACAACATCGCTGCCGGTCAGGCTGACCGGTTTGTGCAACGATTGGATAACGGGAGTTTAGACTGTGAAGTTCCCTGTCGGGAAGATCAGGTCTTCACGAAACCGGTAAAGCGCTTGTTGAAGCGCGACAGGCGACCGCCGCGGTCCATCAGCTGCTGCTGACCGCCGGTCCAGGCCGGGTGCGTGCTCGGGTCGATATCGAGCGTAAGCTTTTGATCCGGCTCGCCCCAGGTCGTGCGCGTCTTATAAGTCGTCCCGTCGTTCAAGACGACGTTTACGAAGTGATAGTTGGGATGAACGCCCTTTTTCATGGCAAACCTTCCGGACCGGCTTTAAGGGGGCGGCTTATAGAAGAAGGGGGCGGGGCTGGCAAGCCGGGCCGCGCGGGCGTCACACCCCTATAGTGAGCCCGGAATGCGCAGGGAATTCCATGTGGCGAACGGCCCGGTTTCCGATTTCGGACACGGCTCCTATATAGCGTGGATACCGGCGAGGGCGGGCAGGACTTGGCGACAGGCGCGGAATACGCAGAACAAATCCAGCATGTGGCTGCCGGACGGGCGAAAAGCCGTTCGCTGCGCCCATTGCGCCAGATTCTACCGTTTCTGAAGCCCTACCGCGGGCGTATCGGGTTTGCCCTGCTGGCGCTGATCGTGTCTTCGACCGCCACGCTGATTCTGCCCTTGGCGGGGCGCGG
>DATCFN010000166.1:0-2450 GCA_036509475.1 Rhizomicrobium sp.
AGTCGCTCGACCTGCCCGCGCGCTTCGGCGTGCCCGCACCCAAACCGCCGGAAACGATGCCGTGGGGCCTACGCCTCGTCTATGTCGTCGATCCCTCCGGCGTGCTGTGGCACATCGCGCAGCGCCGCGAGGGTAAAGCGCACGACTAGCGCGCTGTCTCTTTCTCTTTGGGTGCCGAGGCGCGGCGCGGCTTCTTCTCGGCCTTGGGCTTGGGCAGAAGCCGGAAGCGTGTCTGGCACCACGCGAAGTCAACGCCGACATCCAGAAGAGCATCGGAACGTCCGCATGGGCAGGCAAATTCCATGACCGCGACGATTTGGTAGGTTTCGCCGGCGACGAGCGGCACCGGCCTTCCCGTGACATGGTTCGGGGCTGCGTTGACGCATAGAACCAGATCGCCGGGACCGACAGCGTCGCTCATAGATTTAGTTCCGCGTTTCCCTCCGCGCCAGGAATGCCAGGCGCTCAAACAGATGCACGTCCTGCTCGTTCTTGAGCAGCGCACCATGCAGCGGCGGGATGAGCTTGGTCGGATCTTTCTCGCGCAGCATTTCCGGCGAGATGTCTTCGTTCATTAGCAGCTTCAGCCAGTCGAGCAATTCCGACGTCGACGGCTTCTTCTTCAATCCTGGCACGTCGCGGATCTGGTAGAAGACGTTGAGCGCTTCGGCGACCAGTCTCTCTTTGATTTTCGGATAATGCACATCGACGATCTTCTGCATCGTCTCGCGCTCCGGAAATTTGATGTAGTGAAAAAAGCAGCGGCGCAGGAACGCGTCCGGCAATTCTTTTTCGTTGTTCGAGGTGATGAGGATGACGGGTCGGCGCGCGGCCTTGATCGTCTCGCCGGTTTCGTAAACGAAAAATTCCATGCGATCGAGTTCGAGCAGAAGATCGTTCGGAAATTCGATGTCGGCCTTGTCGATTTCGTCGATAAGCAGAACCGGGCGCGGGCCGTCCTCGAACGCTTCCCACAATTTTCCCTTCTTGATGTAGTTCTTGACGTCCTTCACGCGCGCATCGCCGAGCTGGCTGTCGCGCAGGCGTGTCACCGCATCATATTCGTAAAGGCCCTGCTGCGCTTTCGTCGTGGATTTCACATGCCAAGTGATGAGCGGCGCTTTGAGCGAATCCGCAACCTGAAACGCCAACTCGGTCTTGCCCGTGCCGGGCTCGCCCTTGATGAGCAGCGGACGCTCCAGCGCGATGGCGGCGTTCACCGCGATGCGCAGATCGTCGGTCGCGACATATTTATCCGTACCTTCAAAGCGGGGCGTGGCGGTCATCTGCGTCTCTGTCTGAAATGGCGGGCCAATAGCGGTTATTTCCACGGTACGGGGCGAGGCAACGCTTCGCAAGTGCGCCGGGAATGCGCTAGAACCGCGCCATGAAAGCACCCGAAACACTGCCCGCGTGGCTCTACAGCGACCCCGCCACCTATGCGCTGGAGCGGCGCAATATCTTTGGCCGGTCGTGGCTCATGATCGCCCATGAAAGCCAGATGAAAACCCAGGGCGAATATGTTGCCGCTGCGGCAGCGGGCTATCCGGTGATCGTCGTGCGCGGCGAAGGTGGCGTCATCCGCGCCTTCCACAATGTCTGCCGTCACCGCGCCGGCCCCATCGCCGATGACGGGCAGGGCAAATGTGAAGGCCAACTCGTCTGCCGCTATCACGGCTGGCGCTATGCGCTGGATGGGCGACTGGCGAGCGCGCGCGATTTCGGGCCGGCGGAAGGTTTCGATCCGCGCGATTTTTCGTTGATGCCGCTGAAATGCGAAAGCTGGCGCGGCTTCATCTTCATCAACATGGATATGAATGCGGAGCCGTTGCTGAAGGTCATTGCGCCGCTGGATGCGCGCACCAGGGACATTCCGCTGGAGAATTTCAGTTTCTCGCGCCAGACGACGCATGACATCGCCTGCAACTGGAAAACCTATGTCGAGAACTATCTCGAAGGTTATCATATCCCGCTGGTGCATCCGTTCCTGAACTCGGCAGTGGATGCGAGCAAGTACGAAGTCGATCTGTCCGCGCCGATCGTTTTTCACAGCGCGCCGCCGCGCGACGGATCGCCGGTTGGCGGCTTGTGGGCGTGGTCATGGCCGTGTCTCGGCGTCAACGTCTATGCCGACGGCATATTGATGGAGCGCATGTGGCCGGTATCGGCTGGTGTCACGCGGCTGGACTATCTCTATTTCTTCCCCGACGGCATCGAGCGCGCGGTGATGGAACGCTCCATCGCGGCGTCGGAAATCACCACCGAGGAAGACAGGAAAATCTGCGAAGCGGTACAGCGCAATCTGGACGCCGGCGTCTATCAGACCGGCCGTCTCTCGCCCAAACACGAAATCGGCGTGAGCTGGTTTCAGGACGAAGTGAAGAGGGTATTGGAGGATTAGCTCCATCTTTTCCTTCCCCGATTTACGGGGGAGGTGCTGAGCGCAGCGA
>DATCFN010000167.1:0-3635 GCA_036509475.1 Rhizomicrobium sp.
GATCTTCTCGGCCGCCGTCGGCGTTGCCTTCGGCTATTTCCCGGCGCGCCGTGCCGCGCGCCTCGATCCTATCGAGGCGCTGCGGCACGAATAAGCGTCAGCCGTTGTGGCGAGGAAGCGGCGGCACCGGAGGAACGGGCGGCATGCGCATGTGGTGGCGGTTGCCATTGTCATCATCGTCGCTGTCGTGATCCTTGCCGATGCGGACGTCGGCCATGCCGCTTGAACTGAGATGCCCGGTATAGGCGGCCAACCACACGTCACCCGAACCGATGGCGCTGATGGTGGGATTCACCGCCGTGCCAGCGAAGGAAAAATCGCCGCCGCCGACCATCGAGATCTTTAGCGGATTGGCGTTGCCGCCCGCGATCTTCACATCGCCCGATCCCGCCATCGAAATGGAGACGGGGCCATTGACGTTCTGCACGACCAGGTCACCGGAACCGGCGATGTTGGCGTTGACGCCGGAACCGACAGTACCGAGCGTCGTGTTGCCGGAGCCCGCGACCGTGACCCCTGCGGCGCCGCCGACATTGCCGACCTTCACGTCGCCAGAACCTGCGATGTCCAGTTGTAGTGAATTTTGCACGCCGGCCACGCTGATGTCTCCGCCGCCGACGACTTTCAATTTCGCGTCGGCCACGCGTCCGACTTTGACGTCGCCGGAAATCGTTTCGATGTAGAGATGTCCGCCGAGATCGCCGGCGCTGAGATCGCCGATCATGTGCCGGGCGTTGACGTCGCTGCCGCGCGCAACGGTGAGCGCGATTTTCAGATGGCCTTCCTGCACATCGGAATAATCAAACCACTTCGTCCAGTCCCAGACATTGACGCTGTTATTGCCGTAACTATCCGGGCCCGTGATCGTCAGCGCGTTGTTGGCGCCCTGCGCGTGTATTTCGTTGACCAGATAGCGCGGCCCCTGAATGGAAACCGTCGCCGGTCCACCGTCGCGCACGGCGATGGTGACGTCGGCAATGACGTGGTCGAGCGTGATCGTGTGCGCGTTGAAGGTCTGCGCCGGCGGCTGTGTCCAAGTGCGATCCTGCCCCGCATCGGCGCCCCCGGCCGTCACGAGAAGGGCCGCAACCGCGGCGCCGCCCCAGAATGATGTTGTCCTGTTCTGCATTACTCTGATCTCCTTGCCCCCCGGCTGGACACCACAGATAGGCTGTGACCACTCGTGCGCACAGAACGGTATTATTGCAAGGCAGCGATGTCGCGCGCGCGGGAGAACAAACTAGTGACTTTTGCTGGAAAAGCTCAGGCAACCAGCCGGTAGCCGCCGCTTTCGGTCACCAGGATCTGGGCCTGACCGGGATTGCTCTCGATCTTCTGGCGCAGCCGGTAGATGTGTGTTTCCAGCGTGTGGGTCGTGACCGCCGGATTATAGCCCCAGACTTCGTGCAAAAGCGTTTCGCGCGCAACCGTCGCGCCGGAACGGTAGAGGAACTTCAGGATGTTGGTTTCTTTTTCCGTCAGCCGGATTTTCTTTTCCTGCGGATCGACCAGAAGTTTGGCGCTGGGACGGAACGTGTAAGGCCCGATGCGGTAGATCGCTTCCTCGCTCTGCTCATGATTGCGCAGATGGGCATGGATGCGCGCCATGAGGACGGCGAAGCGGAACGGCTTGGTGATGTAATCGTTGGCGCCCGATTCCAGGCCTTCGATCGTGTCGGAGTCGCTGTCCGATGCGGTCAGCAGGACGATGGGACAGGTAACACCGTCCTCGCGCAGCGTATGGCAGAGCTTGCGTCCGTCACCGTCCGGCAAACCCACATCCAGAATCATGAATTCATAAAGTCCGTCGCGGGCCTTCTCCCGGCCTTCCGCCACGGAGCCTGCCTGGACCGGGACATATTCGTCTTCCGCCGCCAACTGCTCGGCCAGCGAGCCGCGCAGCATCACATCGTCATCCACCAGAAGAACCCGCTTGGCGCTTGGCATATCTTATCCCTGTCGGCGGTTTTGAGCGGCCCGCAACGCGACTCTACCCGGTTTCGCTCCAGCGGTGTATGTGGGGGATCATGGCCCCAACGCCAAGACGTAACCCGCGAAGAGGTAAATCCAAACCCTCGCCGCCGCCACGCAAACCCGCGCCAGTCGTGGGAACAGTGGAACGCGCCACCAACGCCTTGCGCGCGGGCAAGCCCGTTATCGTCAAAGACGGTCGCGAAATCGTGATCGCCTATGCGACGGAAACCATGACGCCGCGCCAGCTGAACGCGGCCCGCAAGCAAACAAAGAACGCGCTTCATCTGGTCCTCAGCCATGCCCGCGCGCGCACGCTGAAGATCAGGCTCTATACGCCGGGCGTCGTCGCGCTTGGTGTCGCGAAAGATGCGAGCGTGGAGAGCCTGCGCGCCATCATCGACCCCACCGCCGATCTTTCGGCGCCGATGAAGGGGCCGTTCGAGGCCGCGCGCGAGAAACTTCCCGGCAGCTTCGCGGTTGCGCTCAAGCTGGCCAAGCTGGCGGGGCTTTTGCCGGCGGTGGTCGCCGCGCGCATTTCCAGAGCCGACGCGGCAACCCTGGTCGTTCCCGCCAAAGACATTCGCGATTACGAAGACGACGCGGCAAAGACGCTCGCCATCGTCACCCGCGCGCGTGTGCCGCTGGACGGCGCGGAGAAAACCGAGCTTGTGGCATTCCGTTCGGCCGATGGCGGCCCGGAACATTACGCCATCCTCATCAACGCGCCTTCGACGGGCAAACCCGTATTGGCGCGGCTGCATTCGGAATGTTTCACCGGCGATCTGCTCGGCTCGCTGAAATGCGATTGCGGCACCCAACTGCGCGGCGCCATCGAGGCGATCTCCAAAGCCGGCGGCGGCGTGCTTCTTTATATGGCGCAAGAAGGGCGCGGCATCGGCCTGATCAACAAGCTGCGCGCCTATCGTTTGCAGGATCAGGGCTTCGACACGCTGGAAGCCAATCAGCGGCTCGGCTTCGAGCACGATGAGCGGCTTTATGGCGTGGCGGCGAAGATGCTCGCTTTGCTCGGCTATAAATCGGTGCGGCTGATGACCAACAATCCCGACAAGGTTTCGGGGCTGAACGCCTATGGCGTGACAGTCGCCGAACGCGTGCCGCACGCCTTCCCCAGCAACGCGCACAACGAACGCTATTTCGCCGCCAAGGCCCGGGCCGGACATCTGTTCTGACCCGGCAGCTTTTGCCGCCGCGCCGCGCCCACCTCCCAAAATCCCAGCACAACCGCACCTTTCGAACTGGCAGGCCGCTTGCACCTCAAACAGGTTGGAGGCCTAGCAGAATGCCAGTTGCCGATTTCGCCCAGGGCGTAAAGTCCCCGTTCTTCTCGATGGTGAACCACACCAGCGACGGATCGCGGATGAAACTTGCCGCCAAGGCATCGCCCACTAACGTCGCGAACGCTCCGGCCAAGACGGCCACGGCATCCCGCGATGGCAAGTCCTTCCTCGACGACATGCTCGATATTGTGAACCCGCTTCAGCATTTGCCGATCGTCGGCACAGTCTATCGCGCCATCACCGGCGACAAGATCGGCGACGTCGAGAAAGTCGCGGGCGATACGCTCTATGGCGGCCCCATTGGCCTGGCCTCGTCGCTGGCCGATGTCGCCTTCGAGAAAATCACCGGCAAGGACTTCGGCA
>DATCFN010000168.1:0-2546 GCA_036509475.1 Rhizomicrobium sp.
CAAGGATGACGAGCCGGCGCGGGAAAAATTTCTCGGCATCATGAGTGTCGAAGCGGGCCGCATGCGGCGGTTGATCGACGACCTTCTCTCGCTGACACGGATTGAATTGAACGAACATGTTCCACCCTCCGGCCGCGTGGATGTGGCAAGCGTCGTGCGTGACGCCGCCTCCGCCCTGGGCCCGCTCGCCGAAGTGGATGACGTAAAAATTTCCGTCGATGCGGCGGCAAACCTTCCGCTTGTCGTCGGCGAACGGGACGAGTTGACCCAGCTCTTTCAGAACCTCATTCATAACGCCGTCAAATACGGCAAGAGCGGCGGCCATGTGTGGGTGACCATCGGCGAAAGCGATGTCGGATCGCCCGGGCGGCGCGGCTCTGCTTCCATGATTTCGATCGCCATCCGTGACGACGGGGAGGGCATTCCGCGGGAAGCCCTTCCTCGTCTGACGGAGCGATTCTATCGGGTGGATGTGAAGCGCAGCCGCGAGCGCGGCGGCACCGGCCTCGGCTTGGCCATCGTCAAACACATCATCAATCGGCATCAGGGCCGCCTTCAGGTTGAGAGCCAACCCGGGGAAGGCAGCCAATTCACCGTTTTTCTGCCCGCCGCGCCGCTCGGTCACGCCGCAGATGCGGCCGTCACGGAACTGTTATAAAACTGTCGCATAGGTTTGGCCTTTGGCCGATAGGCAGAGATCGGCGCAAAGGCGGCGATCTAATATGAGCAACGATAAAATGGATCACACAGTTAGAGCGTTCGGCGAAAAGCTGGAATCGTTGTCGAGCGGCGTGGCGCAAATGGGCGGTCTGGCCGAAGCGCAGCTTGCCGATGCCGTGGAAGCCATTGCCAAGCGCGACACGAAGTTGGCAGAAGGCGCCATCGCCGGCGATCCGCGCATCGACGAACTTCAGCAGGCGATCGAAGACCAGGCCTTGAAGCTGCTGGCGCTGCGTCAGCCGATGGCGGTCGATCTGCGCGAAACGCTGGCCGCGATCAAAACTGCCAGCGAACTTGAGCGTATCGGCGATCTGGCGAAAAACATCGCCAAGCGCGCGCTGGTCTTGAACCGCGAACCGCCGATCCGTCTGACGCAAAGTCTTGCGCGCATGGGCCGCGCTTCTCTCAATCAGTTAAAGATGGTTCTGGATGCCTATTCCGATCGCGATGCCAGTGGCGCCGAAACGGTATGGCGCAACGACGGCGAGATTGACGAAATCTACAACAGCCTGTTTCGCGAGCTGTTGACTTACATGATGGAAGATCCGCGCACGATCGGCCTTTGCACGCATCTTCTGTTCGTCGCCAAGAACATCGAACGCACGGGCGATCACGCTACCAACATTGCGGAAGTCGTGTATCACATGACGACCGGCAGGCATCTGGCGCTGGAACGTCCGAAATCCGACACGACAAGTTCCACCACCGTGTCCTTTGAACGGAAATCCTCATGACGTTGAAGCCCAGCGTTCTTGTTGCTGAAGACGAAGGCGCGTTGATCACCCTGCTGCGTTACAATCTGGAGCGCGAGGGCTACCGCGTGCTAGAAGCGCAGGATGGCGAGGAAGCCCTCCTCATTGCCAACGAACAAAATCCCGATGTGGTGTTACTCGACTGGATGCTGCCGCAACTATCGGGAATCGAAGTCTGCCGCCGGCTGCGCGGGCGCCAGGAAACCAGAAATGTGCCGATCATCATGTTGACCGCACGCGGCGAGGAAACGGACCGCATTCGAGGTCTCGATACCGGCGCAGACGATTACATCACCAAGCCCTTTTCCATGACCGAATTGCTCGCGCGGCTACGCGCGGTCGTGCGCCGCGTACGCCCGGCGTTGGCCGGTGACACGGTGCGCATCGGCGATATCGAAATGGATCGCGCCGCGCATCGCGTGCGGCGCAGCGGCAAGGACATCCATCTAGGGCCGACGGAGTTCAAATTGCTCGACCATCTCATCCAGCATCCCGGCCGCGTGTTTTCGCGCGAGCAACTGCTGGATGCAGTGTGGGGCTCGGACGTGTATGTCGAGGCGCGTACGGTGGACGTGCATGTCGGCCGGCTGCGCAAGGCGCTCAATCCTGAAGGCGAGCGCGATCCGATACGCACCGTGCGTTCCGCAGGCTACTCGCTGGACGACGCTTTCGCGGTTTAGAGAAGTTTGACGATCGGCTTTTCGAGATCTTCCGGCTTGGTCATCGGCGCGTAGCGCGCCACCACCTTGCCTGCGCGGTCGACCAGGAATTTCGTGAAATTCCATTTTATGCGTTCGGTGCCGAGGATGCCCGGTCTTTCGTGTTTCAGATATTGATACAGCGGATGCGCTTTGGCGCCGTTGACCTCTATTTTCGAGAATACCGGAAATGTCGCGCCGAAGATCGTGGCGCAAAATTCGCCGATCTGCGTATCGGTGCCGGGTTCCTGTGAGCCGAACTGGTTGCACGGAAAGCCCAGCACGGTGAAACCCTGCTGGTGATGTTTTTTGTACAGATATTCAAGCGCCGTATATTGCGGCGTGAACCCGCATTTGCTGGCCGTGTTCACGACCA
>DATCFN010000169.1:0-3863 GCA_036509475.1 Rhizomicrobium sp.
GTGAAGGCGCCGATGGCGGCTGGCACATCGAGTTGAACAGCGACACGCTTCCGCGGCTCCTGGTGAATTCGAGTTACCACGCGCAGATTTCCGGTAGCGCCGCGCGCGACAAGGATGCGAAGAATTATCTGACCGATTGCCTGAACAATGCGAACTGGCTGGTGAAGAGCCTGGATCAGCGCGCGCGCACCATCCTCAAAGTGTCGGGCGAGATCGTGCGCCAGCAGGATGCGTTTCTGACTTACGGTGTCCGACATCTGCGTCCGCTCAATCTGCGCACGATTGCGGATGCGATCGTGATGCACGAATCGACCGTCAGCCGGGTCACCTCGAATAAATATATTTCGACGCCGCGCGGTCTCTTTGAGCTGAAATATTTCTTTACCGCGTCGATCCAGTCGGTTAACGGCGCGGAAGCCCACTCCGCGGAAGCCGTCAGAGACCGCATTCGCGAGATGATCGACAATGAAGCCGCGGAAACCTTGTCGGACGATCGTATCGTTGCGCTCTTGACAGCCGACGGTGTCAATATCGCAAGGCGAACTGTCGCAAAATATCGTGAGGCGATGCGAATTCCATCTTCCGTGGAACGGCGTAGAATGAAGGTTCCGGAGTCCTTTGGGGCCGCTGGCCGCTAAGGATAATTCCGGGCGTTGACATTGCGGAAGGTGGGGCCTAAACGTCCGCCGCCTTTTTCGAAAACGTGCTTCGGCTGTGCAAAAATATTGTGTGCAACCGAACGCCCCAGTGATGCATTGACAGGCCATGAACGTACGGGTGTCAGGCAAGCAGATCGAGATCGGCGAAGCGCTACCGGAAAAAGTGCGCCTGCGATTGGAGTCTGTGATCGCAAAGCATTTCGATGGCGGCGCGGATGCGAATATCGTTTTCGCGCATGAGGGGCCTGGTTTTCGCGTCGACGGTTCGGCGCATCTGGACTCAGGAGTCGTGCTGAAGGCGGAAGGCACCGGCAAGGACGTTCACATCGCGTTCGATGCCATGGTGATACATTTTGAGAAGCAGCTTCGCCGTTACAAGCGACGCTTGAAGAATCATCATCAGAAGGCGAATACGCTGAAAAGCGAAACCGCCTGATTCCCGCCTAGAAGGGTTCCATGGAAATTATCGATCTGCTTGTGCCTGACGCCGTTCTTCCTTCCTTGAAGGCCCAGGGCAAAAAGCAATTACTGCAGGAATTGGCGGAACGCGCGGCCGTGCTCACCAGCCTGCCGGAGCGCCGCATTTTCGAAACGCTGATCGAGCGCGAGCGCCTCGGCTCCACGGGCATGGGGCAGGGCATTGCCATTCCGCACGGCCGCATCGCCGGTCTGCCCAAGATCGTGGGTCTGTTCGCGCGCATGGAAACGCCGATCGCTTATGACGCGGTAGACAACCAACCGGTCGATCTTGTGTTCCTGCTGTTGGCGCCGGAAGGCGCGGGCGCGGATCATCTGAAGGCGCTGGCGCGCGTCTCGCGCCTGCTGCGCAATCAGGCGACGTGCGACAAGCTTCGCGCGGCGAAGGAAGCGCCGGTGCTGTTCGCGCTTCTCACCGAAAAAACCAACGGCCCGACATCGCAGGCCGCGGCGTAGATTCCGTTTCGTTTGCATACAAAAAGGGCCGGAGTTTCGCTCCGGCCCTTTTGCATTTTGTGGCTCGCGCTTCGCGGCCGTGATGGCGGCCGCTAGTGAACACTCACCGGGGTCAGTTCGTTCTGGATCGCCGCGCCATAGGCGGTGTCCCAGGAGTCCGTATAGCCAAGCACGGAGCCGTCGACGGCATGCAGCACATAGAGCTTGATGTCGTCCGGCCGCTTGATGCCGTCGAAGGTGATGCCCAGCGCGCGCGCTTCCTTGATGCCGGTCGGCTTGATGTAAGCCAGACGCACCGCGTGGCCCGTGTTGCTATCGTTCTCGAAAAACTCGTTCTTGTTGGTCATGTCAGACCTACCTTTCCTAAATCCCTCACGAACCCGATTTGGGCTTCGTCTTGATCTCAATGGTGCGAACCAGCGATTCCGCTCGCGGGCGCGCCAACTCGATCGACAACAATCCGTTTTCCAGCACCGCGCCGGTCACTTCGATTCCTTCTGCCAGCACAAAGGCGCGCTGGAACTGCCGTGCGGCAATACCGCGATGAAGGAACGTCCGATCCGTCGATTCGGTTTGTTTTCCGCGGATCACTAATTGGTTGTCTTCCACCGTCACATTCAATTCGTCGGAGGCGAACCCCGCGACGGCCAGTGTGATTTTGAGCAAATCATCGCCGGCATCTTCGATATTGTAGGGAGGGTAGCCGTCGCCCGCGCTTTTCGCCGTCCGCTCGAGCAACCGTTCGAGGTGCTCAAAGCCCAGTAAAAAGGGGCTGCCAAAAGTTGTGGTCCGGTTCATTCCAAAGCCCTCCTTGAGCGGCTCTGCCGGCTTTGCTTTCGCAACCGCCGGTCATCTCTGATCTGCGCGGCCCCGAAGGCACCGCCTCTAGGTACAATGTGGGGATTGTTCCGGCCCGATCAAGTGTCCACTTTTTGTTCGGCAAGCGCGCGGCAGGTTCCCGGAACCAGTGGTTGCCCGCTGGATCAGTTGGGGGCAGGAAGCCACCGCTTCAAGGAACGGAATTGATGGCCGGCCGGGACGTCGAAATCATTCTGGACGATGCGCGCCCCGGACGGGAGCGTGTGCGGCGGTTCGTGAGGCCGCGCAGGATCGTCCAGGCGCAGAACCCGGAGGACGTCGCGCCTCTATTGGAGGCGCTGGAAGCCGAGCGCCGCGCGGGCCGCCATGCTGCCGGGTATTTCTCTTACGAGCTTGGCTATGTGCTGGAGCGCAAACTCAATCCGCTATTGCCCGCGCGCCGGGACGTGCCGCTGGCGTGGTTCGGCATTTTCGATGCCTGCGAAGATCTGACCGGCGATGCCGCGGTTCGCATGCTGGAAGATCGGGTTCGCGGCCGTGCCTATGCCGGCCCGCTGGTGCATGAATGGAACCGCGAGGTCTATGGCGCACATTTCGCGCGTGTCCACGAATGGATTGAGGCCGGAGACATCTATCAGGCCAATCTCAGTCTGCGCTCGCGATTTGCGGCGATGGGAGACCCGATGGCGCTCTACCTTTCGCTGCGCGAACGCTCAGGCGCGGCGCATTGCGCGTTTATCGATGACGGGACACGCCGCATTCTGAGCCTGTCGCCGGAACTGTTCTTTTCCATCTCTCGCGACCGCGAAATCGTCGCCAAGCCGATGAAAGGCACCGCGCCGCGCAGCGCCGACCCGGCGCGGGACGCGATCCTGCGGGACAATCTTTCCGCCAGCGAAAAAGACCGGGCGGAGAATCTGATGATCGTCGATCTTTTGCGCAACGATATGGGCCGTATCGCGCGAACGGGCAGTGTGACGGCCGGCGAGTTGTTCACGGTCGAAACCTATCCGACGTTGCACACGATGATTTCGACAGTGCGCGCGCAACTGCGACCGCAAACCAGCTTATCGCAAATCGTGCATGCGCTATTTCCCTGCGGTTCGGTGACGGGCACACCGAAAATCCGCGCGATGGAA
Organism: Rhizomicrobium sp.; assembly: GCA_036509475.1. Classification (GTDB taxonomy): domain Bacteria; phylum Pseudomonadota; class Alphaproteobacteria; order Micropepsales; family Micropepsaceae; genus Rhizomicrobium. The sequence goes on from DATCFN010000169.1 coordinate 3,551, forward strand.
GTGATCCGCCAACTGGAGGAAAGCCCGCGCGGCGTTTATTGCGGCGCTATCGGACATTTCGCACCAGACGGCTCGGCGGATTTCAACGTCGCCATTCGCACGCTGACGGTTTCGGACGGCCGGGGCGAATTGGGAATTGGCGGCGCAGTGGTTCACGATTCGCGGATGGATTCCGAATATGACGAGTGTCTCCTCAAGGCTCGGTATTATGATGCCGCGCGCAAGCCGCTCGAACTGATCGAGACGCTGCGTCATTCGCCGCGCGACGGTTTTGTACGGCTCGATTTGCACCTGGGGAGAATGGAGAACTCTG
>DATCFN010000170.1:0-2390 GCA_036509475.1 Rhizomicrobium sp.
CTTACGTCCCGCCGAACAAACCGTTCAGCAAGCGCGTGAAGGCATCGGGTCCATCGGCTTTGGCCGGTTCCGCGACGGCAGCAGCGGCGGGCGGCACTTGATCAACGGCATCCGCCACCAGGGTGGTTCCGGCCAAAGGCCGTACCGGCAGATTCTGCTCCGCCTCTTCCATGAAGCTGTGGAAAATATGCGCCGGGGTACCGCCGCCGGTGGCTTTCTTCATCGGCGCGGAATCGTCATTGCCGATCCAGACGCCGCAGACCAGATCGGCGGTGAAGCCGACAAACCAGGCATCGTGATAATCCTGCGTCGTGCCGGTCTTGCCGGCACTGGGCCGTTCGGTCAGGCGCGCGGCTTTGCCGGTGCCGGTGGCGACGACCTCGGTCATCATGCCCGTCACCTGCGCCGCGTTCTCCGGCGACATGACGCGTCCAATGCCCGAGCCTTTGCGCGACCAAAGCACAGCACCTTTCAAAGTATGAATCTCGCTGATCCCATAGGGAATGACGCCGGTGCCACCATTGGCGAAGGGTGCATAGGCCGATGTCAGTTCCAGTGGCGTGACGGCGGATGAGCCGAGGGCCAGCGACGGCACGGCCAGAAGATCGGACGTGATGCCCAGACGATGCGCCGTCTTCGCCACGTTCTTCGGCCCCACTTCCATGATGAGCTGCGCCGCCACCGTGTTCGACGACTTGGCGAAAGCGTGCGTCAAAGACATCTGGCCTTCGAACTTTCCTTCATAGTCGCCGGGTTTCCATCCATGAATATCGACGGGGCCGTCATTCATCATGTCGCTTGGCTTGTGGCCCTGTTCGAACGCGGTGAGATAAAGGAATGGCTTGAACGCCGATCCTGGCTGGCGCATCGCATCCGTCGCGCGATTGAAGGGGCTGTCATTGTAAGTGCGGCCGCCAACCATCGCGCGCACCGCGCCGTCCGGCGTCATCGCGACCAGCGCGGATTCGCCGGCATTCAATTTGGCGCCTTGCAAGGTCAGGCCTTGCGTCACCGCGCGCTCGGCCTTTTCCTGCAACGCCAGATCGAATGTCGTCTGCACTATGATCGGCTCGCTGACATCGCCGGTGTAACCCTGGACCTGCGCCAATATCCAATCGGCGAAATAGCCCGAGCCCGGCGTTCCGGTGCCGCGCACGACGCGCGGCCGCGTCGCTTGCGCCGCCGCACGCTGGCCATCCGTGATGTAGCCGGCGTCTTCCATCGCGCGCAGCACGACGGCGCCGCGTTCGACGGATGCATCCGCATCGGCCAGAGGATTGTAACGCGCGGGCGCTTTCACCGAACCAGCCAGCATGGCGGCTTCGGGAAGGGTAAGCTGCGTTGCTTGCTTGCCGAAGAAGCGCTCCGCCGCCGCTTCGATGCCGTAAGTGCCGGCACCGAAATAAACGCGGTTCAGATACAGCGTGAGGATCTGATCCTTGGAATAACGCGACTCCAGATAGAGCGCGAGAAACGCTTCCTGCGCCTTGCGATAGAATGTGCGGTCGGGATCGAGAAAGAGATTTTTCGCAAGCTGCTGCGTCAAGGTCGAGCCACCCTGCACGACATGGCCCGCGGTCATGTTCTGATACGCCGCGCGGCCGAGGCCGATGGGATCGAGGCCAAAATGATCGCGGAAGCGGCGGTCTTCGATGGAAATGAAAGCGTTGGGTACATAGGTCGGAAGTTGCGAGACGTCGACCAGCGCGCCTTGCGTCAGGCCGCGGCGCGCGATCATCCGGCCATACACATCGAGGATCGTGACATCATGCGACGGGCCTTTTGCGAGAAGACCTTTCGTGTCGGGCAATTCGGAAATCCAGTGCGACGCGAACACGCCGCCGCCGATCAGCCCCCAGGCCAGCAACAGCACCGCGATATAGGGCCAGCTTTTGGGCGGCTTCGGTTTGTCTTCGGCCTGTTTGCGAGGTTCTTGCGGCGGCAGTTCCTCGCGCTCGGCAATGGCCGAGACACGCTGCTGGAACTTGGGTTCAATTTTGCGTTTTTTCGCCATTCGCCGATGCCCGAAACCAGATGGTTCTAGGCGCGAAGCGTTAACAGGCGTTAAACATGCTGCGCTTGCCAGCCTGCGCAAAACCACGATATTGACGCCGCTTTCCAGATGAAGGGCATATCTAGTGGTGGCCGAATCCGCGCCCGATTTATCCGCGCCCGAACTGTCGGTGGTCGTCCCGGTCTTTAACGAGGCGGGCAACATCCTGCCGCTGGCGGAAGAAGTGCGCGCCGCGCTGACGGGCCTATGCCGTTACGAACTGATCTTCATCGACGACGGCTCTTCGGACAATTCCGCCGCCGAGCTGAAACAGGCGCAAGCCGCCGATCCGAACATCCGCCTGCTCCGCCATCTGAAGCGCGCCGGAAAAAGTGCT
>DATCFN010000171.1:0-4818 GCA_036509475.1 Rhizomicrobium sp.
TATGGCCGAGCGTGATCGGGTCGAACGTCCCCGGATAAAGCCCGATGCGTTTCTTGCTCATAGCCCCTCAGCTGTCAGCGTCTTCGGAAACTTCTTCGATCCGCTCGACCGACACAACCCGCTCGCCCTCGTCTACGCGGAACACGGTGACGCCCTGTGCCGATCGACCCTGAATTGAAATACCGCCCACCGGAACACGGATTGTCTGGCCCTGATCGGAGATCAGCATCAAATCGTCGGATTCCTCGACCGGGAAGGCTGCGATAATGGCGCTGTTCTTCTTGCCCATGCCCATGGCCACGATGCCCGAGCCGCCGCGCCCGGTGACGCGGTACTCATAGGACGAGGTCCGCTTGCCATAGCCGTTGGAGGACATGGCAAGAACGAATTGCTCGCGCGCGCCAAGCTGGGCATAGCGCGCTTGCGTCAGCGTCGCTTCCTCGCCGTCATCCTCGGCGTCGTCGGAAGACGCCTCCTCGACTTGCGCTTCGTCCTCGCCAGTTGCCGCCCGCCGTGCTGCATTGGCCTGTTTCAGGTAAGAGCGCGACTCGGCCGTGCTGGCGTCGGAGTGGTGGAGCAGCGTCAGGCTGACCACCTCATCGCCGCTCGCGAGCTTGACGCCGCGCACACCGGTGGAATCGCGCCCTTTGAAGACCCGCACATCGGTCACTTCAAAGCGGATGCACTTGCCACCCCGCGTGGTGAGCAGCACATCGTCCTGGTCCGTGCAGATGCGCACGTCGACGATGCCGTCACCGGGCTCAAGCTTCATCGCGATCTTGCCGTTGCGATTAATATTCACGAACTCGGAAAGCTCGTTGCGCCGCACATCGCCCGACGTGGTGGCGAAGACCACATTGAGCTTTTCCCACTGCGATTCATCTTCCGGCAGCGGCAGGATCGTCGTGATGCGCTCGCCTTCCGACAACGGCAGAAGGTTCACCATCGCCTTGCCTTTGCCCTGCACCCGCGCTTCCGGCAGGCGCCACACCTTCATTTTGTAAGCCATGCCTGTGGACGAAAAGAACACCAGCGGGACATGCGTATTGGCGACGAAGATATTGGTGACGAAGTCTTCTTCGCGCGTGGCCATGCCCGAACGGCCTTTGCCGCCGCGGCCCTGCACCCGATATTCGGCGATGGGCGTGCGCTTGATGTATCCCGCATGGGTCACGGTGATCGCGACTTCTTCGCGCTCGATCAGCGCCTCGTCTTCGATTTCGATGTCCGCATCGACCAGTTCTGTCCGGCGCGGCGTGGAGAATTCGTCTTTGATGGCGTTCAACTCGTCGCGCACGATGGTCAAAACACGCGGGCGCGAGCGCAGGATTTCCAGATAGTCCTTGATCGCCTCGCCCAGTTTGCCGACTTCGTCCGCGATCTCGTCGCGGCCAAGGGCGGTCAGGCGCTGCAAGCGGATATCCAAGATCGCCTTCGCCTGCTCTTCCGAAAGCCGGATCGTGCCGTCTTCCAGCATGATGTGGCGGGGGTCGGCGATCAGCAGCACCAAGGGCGCGGTGTCCTTCGCCGGCCACGCACGCTCCATCAACTGTGCCTTGGCGGTCGCGGCGTCCGGCGCGGCACGGATCAGTTTGATGACGTCGTCGATATTGGCAACGGCGATAGCGAGGCCAACCAAAATATGACCGCGATCGCGCGCCTTGTTGAGCTCGAAACGCGTGCGCCGCGTCACCACCTCTTCGCGGAACGCCGTAAACGCCCCGATCATGTCTTTCAAATTCATGATCACCGGACGGCCGGCGTTCAGGGCGACCATATTCACGCCGAAACTCGTCTGCAGTTCGGAAAACCGATAAAGCTGGTTGAGCACGACTTCCGCCGAAGCATCGCGCTTGATCTCAATAACCACGCGCATGCCGTGACGGTCGCTTTCATCGCGGATTTCGCCGACGCCTTCGATGCGCTTGTCACGCACCATTTCGGCGATCTTCTCCTGCATGCGTGCCTTGTTCACCTGAAAGGGAAGCTCTGTGACAATGATGGCGTCGCGGTCTTTGCGGATTTCCTCGATCGTGCAGCGCGCACGCATCAGGATCGAGCCGCGCCCCCTCGCCAGCGCGCCGCGCGCAGCCTGCTTGCCAATAATGAGCGCGCCGGTTGGAAAATCCGGACCCGGTACAATCTCTGTCAGCGCATCCATGCCGATGGACGGATCGTCGATATAGGCAAGACAGGCGTCGATCACTTCGCCCAGATTGTGCGGCGGAATGTTGGTCGCCATGCCGACGGCGATGCCGCCCGCGCCGTTGACCAGCAAATTGGGAAAGCGCGCCGGCAATACCACCGGCTCTCGTTCCGAGCCATCGTAGTTGTCGCGAAAGGGAACGGTGTCTTTGTCGATATCTTCCGAGAGCGCGTGCGCGATCTTGGACCGGCGGGATTCGGTGTAACGCATCGCCGCCGGCGGATCGCCGTCGACCGAGCCAAAATTGCCCTGCCCGTCGATCAATGGCGCGCGCATGGAAAAATCCTGCGCCATGCGGACCAGCGCGTCGTAGATCGACTGGTCGCCGTGCGGATGATATTTGCCCATCACATCGCCGACGATGAGCGCGCATTTGCGATAGGGCTTGTTCCAGTCGCGGCCGTTCTCGTGCATCGAATAAAGGATGCGACGGTGGACGGGTTTGAGCCCATCGCGCGCATCGGGAAGCGCACGGCTGACGATCACGCTCATCGCATAATCGAGGTAGGAACGCTTCAGTTCGTCCTCAATGGCAATGGGGGAATGGCTGGTGCCGCCAGGAGGCGCGCCGGCGGGCGGGGTGTCGCTCAAAATCTCTTCCTTATCAATGCCTTAGGACCGGGCATCAACTGGATGCCGCCGAGGCAGATTTCTAGCATTTCAGCGGTCGATTCGGCTACCAATTATTGCGGTCCGATGACGCGTTTCGAGCATCCGTCGGAAGTGCAAATTCGGGCGTTGGGAGGCTCCTCAACCGGCCTCACGCCGAAGGACAGCGGTGAGAAAATCGTCAAGATTGCCGCCTTCGAACAGATAGCTGCGCAGCCCGGCGGCCTTCGCCGCTTCCAGATCGCGTGCCTCATTGCCGATGAGGAAGCTGCGCTGCGGCGCGACGTTCAAATCCCGAATGGCTCTGTGCAGCAGTCCCGGCTTCGGTTTGCGGCAATCGCAATCGACAGCAAATTTCGCGTCCGTTCCCTCGGGGTGGTGCGGACAATGATAGACCGCATCGATATGGGCTCCATGCGATGCCAGCGTGTCATTCATCCAATGCGTCAGGGCCAGAAAATCCGCCTCACTGTAATATTGCCGCGCGATGCCTGACTGGTTGGTCACAACGATAGCCAAATAGCCTTCTTCATTGATCCTGCGCACTGCCGCGATCGCACCGGAAATCCACTCGAAATCTTGCGGCCGATAGACATAGCCACGATCGACGTTCAGGACGCCGTCACGGTCCAGGAATATCGCGGCGCGGCCGGAATTCATGCGTGCCTCGCAAGCAGGCGTGGCATGCGTCCACGAAACCGGAGCAATTCCATGAAGGCGCCGGTCAGGTGATAAAAAGTGCTGGCGGGCATGCGCGTGTCGATGGGCGCGCCTTGGGTATCCAGTTTCTCGTGCCAGATTCCGGCTGGCGCCGCCAAAAGAAAATGCGCGAACAACTGCCCGACGATGCGCGCGATAGCGACGTCATGATCCTCCTTCGCGTGTTCCGCGCGCGCGATGTGCGCTTTCAGCATTTCCGTCTGCGCCCATAGCATTTTCGTGTCGTCGCATATCTCTCCGCGGGAATTGATTTTCGCAACCGCGAGGCCGTTTCCGTCTATCCCGTACCGTGTTGCCGACAAAAACAGATTCCGGGCCAAACCCGGCACTGGAGCGTCTGAAAGACGGGCATATTCGCTCAGCAACCAAACCCATTCGAAATGATGGCCCGGTTCTATTTCCTCTGCCGCATTGCGCGCCCAGTTTGCATCGAAGCACTCATGCAAAAAACCTCGCCCGTCGACGAACCGTTCCGTCAGCAGCGCGATCATGTCTTCGGCCCGTTCCAGAAACCGACGATCTTCCGTAACTTCGTAAAGCGCGAGAAAAGCTTCCAGAAAATGCATATGCGCATTTTGCCGCCGCGGAAGCCGATATGGGATGGCTTCGCGGAAGCCATCATTGGCATCGCTCATTTCACGATCCAAGAACTCAAGCGTGGCGTGCGCTTTGTCCAGAACGCCTTTGTCATCGGTACAATTGAAAACCGACGCCGTGGCCAGAAGCGCGAAAGCCTGGTCGCAGGCCTCGCGCGTGTCGTCCAGAATTTTTCCGCCGCAATCCAGTCTGTGCACCCAACCACCGCCGCGATGCCAGGCAGACTGCGTCACCCGATCAAACAGATTATGCGCCAAACGCGGGTCGGCGTGACCAGCCAGGCTCGCCATTGCGAGGCAATGGATTTGCCGGAATTGAACCATCGTCCGATGATACCCAACGTCTTTTGGCTGGCCCGAAAAATCCAGTTCCTCGACGGCCAGTCCATGTGCCGTAATACCTTGAGCGCACCACAACGGCATGGCCGACTGGAACAGCCAATTTTCAACACGGGTGACGATGGCTTCGGTCAAAGAGATGGCCTTGGGCATATGGCTATATCGCGCTCCGAAGCGAATATAGACACGGCATCGATGGGATGTTTAGGCCGCCCTCGGCTAAGGCGATTTGCGGCAATCCGCACAGAGCTTGTTCAGCTCGCTTTTCACGAAGGCCATATCGTAGGCCACCATCAAGCGCCCCTGGGAATCCGCGTTGTCGAGATAGCCATAGGTGATGCCGACCAG
>DATCFN010000172.1:0-6225 GCA_036509475.1 Rhizomicrobium sp.
CATGGCGCCGAAGGCCGGCATGCCCGCCTGACGGCCCTGCACGATATCCAGATAGATGTTCGCCGGACTGTCGCGATAAATCCAGATGTCGTCGCTGAGCGCCGGCCCCATGCCGCCACCCGCGTTCGCCATGTGACAGCCCGAGCAGTTGAAGGAATCGAAATCCTTCATGCCGCGCTGCGCGGCATCGGGATCGTTCGCCAGAGGGTTCTGCATGTGGGGATTGAGACCGGTCGGCGTGCCGCCCGGATAGATTCCGGTCACCGGCACGCGCAACAAAGCGGCCGCAGGAACCATCCCACTATAGGCGGCCGCGCCTTGCGTCATCGCCGGCGGGGACGAACCCGGCATAATGATGTGTGAGAGTGCCAGGACGATTACTATGACAATGACTGCCGCAATTCCTGCAACCGTCCAGCGGAAACTATCCATTGGAGGCTCCTTTCAAGTCCACGAGGGGAACGCCGTAAGATTGGAGAATGTTGCGGATCGCTGGCTGCTCTTTCGCGATCACGCCGTCGAGTTTGTTGCGCAACGCGACATTGCCCTTCTTCACGCCCATCGCGATGGCAAAGGTGAACAGCAATGGCTTGAACCGCGCGGTGTCCGTTATCGGCGTGACGCTGAGGGCAACGGGTGAAGACTTTGCAAAATAGCCACCCAGCGGCCCCCACGCCGCGGCGATGTCCACGTCTTTGTTCTCCACCGCCTCGATCAGCCGCGCAGGCGGATTGGGCTTGGAGAAATCGCCGTAGATCATGTAGCCCTTGATGTTGTCGACAATGCCTTCCTGACCCAGCGCGATCGCCGGCGGCGTGCTGTCGTCGCCGATAAGATGCACGCCGATTTTCAACTTGCGCAGCCGCGGATCGGTCAATGATGCCAACCCCAGCGCATCCGCCTTACGCGACACAAACACATACGTGGAAGCATAATAGGGATGCGTCGTAAGGACGTCGTCCATGCCCGCCGACACGCCCATCATCACGTCGCACTTTCCGGCATCGAGTGTGTGCTTGATGAACTTGTCGTTTTGCAGGGCATAGGTGTAGGCGACCATGTCGCCCATATCGCGGGCGACAAGATCGGCGATCCTGTTTTCAAAGCCCTGCCCCTGGCTGTTGGAGAACGGCAGGTTGTTCGGTTCCGAACACACGCGAAGCACGCCCGCTTGTGCGGCAAGCGGCACAAGCGCGAACAATGCGGGGATCAGCGCCTTAATGCGCATTGGCTTTGTCCATGTCGTGCGGCAGCGCGAACACCATCAAGGTGCTGCCGCCGCTGGTGACGGACGGAAGATCGGTGACCGCGCCGGTATAACCGAGAGCGCCGTTGCGTACCTGCGGATCGATTTCGGCATTGGCCAGCGCGCCCGCCCAGCCGCCCACACCCGACAGCATCGCGATATACTGGTTGCCGTCCTTGCCCTGATAGGTGACGGGTTGGCCGATGTAGCCGCTCGGCGAATGGAATTGATAAAGAAGCTTGCCGTTGCGCGCGTCCACGACCTTGAACCAGCGGTCCATCGTGCCATAGACGGCGATGTTTCCGGCGGTGACCATCGTTCCCGTCCAGACCGGGAATTTCTCATGGATCGCCCACACCTTCTTGCGCTTGACCGGATCCCAGGCCGCGAATTCGCCGCGATAGCCGCCCGGTCCCGCATACATATCCACCGTGGCGCCGACATAAGGGGTGCCGGCGATGTAACCGACTTCCGCCGTCTTGTAGTCCATGCACAAATGCTGATGCGGGATGTAGAGAAGATGCGTGACCGGGGAATACGCCGTCGGCTGCCAGTCTTTCGTGCCGGGCGACGCGGGGCAGATACCGCTGATATTTTTGCCGAGCACCGGCTTCAGCGCGTCGTTCATCACCGGGCGGCCGGTCTTCACATCGTAACTCAGCATGGAAGTCTGCGTGTCGTATTTGTCGGCGGAATAGATTTGGCCGGTCCGCCGGTCGATGACGAACATGAATCCGTCGCGGCCGGGATGGACAATCACGGGAGTCATCTTTCCGGCGATCGGAAGATCGAGCAATAGATTCTCGTTGATCTCGTCATAGTCATACAGGTCGTGCGGATTGAGCTGGTCGCCCCACACCGCCTCTCCCGTATCGGCATCGCGCGCGAAAATCGTGGTCGTCCATTTGTTGTCGCCTTCGCGCTGATTGGAATTCCATGGACCCGGATTGCCCGTGCCGTAGAAAATCAGATTGGTCTTGGGGTCGTAGCTGATCCAGCCCCAAACCGGACCACCACCGACTTGCCAGCGGCCCGGCGGCCAGGTCTTCACGCCAAGATCCTTGCCTTGCGCGCTCTGATAGTAAGCGTGGAATTTCGGTCCGATCAGAATGTCCTTGTCCGGCCCGACATTGTAGGCGCGCCACACGATCTTGCCCGTGTTTTCGTCCAACGCCGTGACCCAACCGCGAATGCCCATTTCGCCGCCGGAATTGCCGACGAGAATTTTTCCCTTCACCGCCAGCGGCGCCATCGTCAACGTCATGCCGCGGGTGATCTCACCCAGCTTGATCGCCCAGACTTCCTTGCCGGTCTTGGCATCCACCGCGACGGTATGATCGTCCAGCGTGTTGTAAAATATCTTGCCATTGTCATAGACCTCGCCGCGATTGACGACATCGCAGCAGGCCTCGCCTTGCGACGATGGATCGACGCGCGGGCTGTATTTCCATTTCAGGTCGCCGGTGACCGAATCCAGCGCAAACAATTCGTTCGGATAGGCGCCCACGACATACATCGTGTCGCCGACGATGATGGGCGCGGCTTCCTGACCGTGATTGGAGCCGACCGAAAACGTCCAGGCGACCTGGAGCTTGCCGGCATTGCCCGTATTGATCTGGTTGAGACCGCTAAAGCGCGTCTGGGCATAGTTCTTCGAGGGCATGACCCATTGCTTGTCATCGCGCGACATCGCATCGAGATCGTCGGCGAACGCCTTGCCGATCCACAGCACCGCGATGGCGGCGGCGAGCAGTGCCCAAGGCTTGATGAAGGATCGGGGAAGCGCGAATTGCTGCGTTCTCATATTGTCACCTGTGAAGAGGTTTTGTGGCTGTCGGAAATCCACAGTGCGAAAAGCCACGTCGCAATACCGAAGAAAACGAGATTGGCCGGCACCCACATCAGCATGCCGGCGATCTGCTGATCCTGCATCGGGGTAAGCCCCCACTGCGCGGCGTTCTCGCCCGGCATGGCGCAGATCGATTGCGGCGAGAAGACCATGATGACGCCGGGAAGATCGGTGGCGACGGCCGCCGCCATGACGAACAGCGCCCGTCCGCCATAGCTGAACCAAGACTGCCCTTTGGACGACAGCGCCACGCTCCAGAACAACAGCGCGCCGAACAATATCGAGCCATGCTCCAACAAGCGCGACGCTTCGTTTGCGGCCGCCCATTGAAACGCCGCCGGCCAATGCCAAAACAGAAATATGCCGACAAAGCCGATCCATGCCGGCACCGGCGCGGTCAGTTTGCGGATGGGCGCGAAGCGTTGAAGGCCATCGAAAACCCGGCTCAGCACCAGCAGCGGCGCTGCCAGCGCGATCAGCAGCAGATGCTGCACCATGTGGAAGGCGAACAATTGCTGGGCCGCCGTATTGATCGGCGGCAGCAGCACCAAGGCGATGGCAAGCAGCCCACCCGCGAAAGCCAGTCTTTGCATCACCGTACGCATAGCGGCACCGTGACAGAGGCAATTGTGCTGAAGACGATCGCGCCAAGGAACCACAGGCTCGACATGATGCCCCACAGCGCCATGAAGCGTGTGCGGCCATCGCCGATATCGAGCGCATGGCTTCGCCCGCCCTCTTTCTCGTGGCGCACGATGCGCCAACAGCCGAACGAAACGATCAGCCCCGCCAGCGCCGCCGCAATCGCAACAACATCGAACACGATCAACGCGCCGCGCAATGTCACCGCGGACGCAATCGTGGTGGGATGATCACTGCCATAGCAAACCAGGGCGGACACGCCATAGCCGAGGGTCATCTGTCCCAGCCAGAAAATGGGCGCAGCGCAGGCGCCGAACATCAACGACCAGAAGCTGACGCGGTCGCGGTGTGGCGAAGGATGGTTCAAGGATGTATCGCTCATGCGCGCATCCCCAACAGTGGCGTTATGTAGAACGTGAAAAATACCGCGATCCACACCGCATCGACGAAGTGCCAGTAAAGCGCGCCGATATGGATGTGCGCGTAGCGGACGCGATTGAAATAACCGCGCAACGACCAAAAAAAGAGCGCCCAAAGCATGAGCACCCCGATCACGACATGGGCCATGTGAAAGCCGGTGATCGTGAAATAAAGCGAGCTATAGGGCGACGATGCCAGGCCGAACGGCTTTCCCAGCCATTCGAAATATTGAATGACGACAAAAATCATGCCCAGTACGGCGCCGATGCCGAGACCCCAGCAAAGCCGCTTGTTGTCGTCGCGTTCGATATTGTACTGCGCCCATCCGACGGCCACACTCGACAGCAGAAGGATCGCCGTGTCCGGGAGCGCCAACGCCAGTGATGGCATGCCGCCTTGCGGAAATGTTCCAGGCAAATGCGGCTGCACCGCCAGATAGAAATAGCTGAACAGCAGATAGGCGAAAAGCGACGCCTCTGTGAAAACGACGAAGATCATCGCCCACCAGCCCGACGCGCGCGTGTCGATGGCGCCCACCGGCAATCTCGAATCCAGAACGATGCGGTTAGCCATGGGTCGCGGGCTCCGCGGTTTCGCCGAGCGAACGCTCCGGCCACAGCCACGCGATGATGTCCACGCCGGTCGCAATCACGCTCAAGGCGACGAGCCACCAAAGATTGAACGCCAGGCCGATAAAGATGCCGGTTACGGTCAGTGACAGGATAACCGGCGCAAAAGAGTCTGTCGGCATTTTCAAGATGATGTCGGGCTGCGCGTCCAACGCCGATGTGCCGACCGTTTCGCGCCCATGATCCAGCACAAGCCCTGCATCCACATGGCTGCGCTCGTTTTCGTCCGGTCCCTCGCCAAGCCGGCCTTCCCACAGCGGATGCCGGCTGGCCACGGTCGGAATGACGACGAAATTATAAGGCGGCGGCGGCGATGTGGTCGCCCATTCCAAAGTCGGCGCGTCCCAGGGATTGTTTCCCGCAGCGCGGCCGCTACGATAGCTTTTCACGACATTGATGATCAACAGCAACACGCCGATGCCGAACATGAACGAACCGAGCGTGGTGATCAGGTTGAGCCAGTCCCACCCCATGCCGTCCGCATAGGTGTAAACACGGCGCGGCATGCCCATGAGGCCGGAAATGTGCATCGGGAAGAAGCCGATGTTGAAACCGAGGAACATCGTCCAGAAATTCCAGCGGCCCAGACGCTCGTCCAACATTTTTCCGGTGAATTTGGGGAACCAGAAATAGATCGCGCCGGCGACGGGAAAGACATTGATGCCGATCAGCACGTAATGGATATGCGCCACGACGAAATAGGTATCGGTCAACTCCCAGTCGACCGGCACCGACCCGGTCATATAGCCGGAGACACCGCCGATGACGAACAGGATGATGAAACTGGAGAAAAACAGGAACGGCGTCGTGAACACCGGCCTGCCCGTCCAGATCGTCGCGATCCACGCGAAGACACCGACCGCGCTGGGCACTGCAATAATGATGGAAGCGGCGCTGAAGAAGGACAGCGACACGCTCGGCAGGCCGGTCGCGAACATGTGGTGAACCCATACGCCGAACCCCAGCACCATGGTCGCAACAGTGGCGAGCGCCACAACGGTGTAGCCGACGAGCGGACGGCGGCAGAACACGGGAAGTCCGTCCGACACCATGCCCATTGCGGGCAAAACGATCGCGTAAACCCATGGATGACCGAACATCCAGAACAGATGCTGCCACAACAACGCGGAACCGCCGGCGCTCACATCGAAGAAATGCGTGCCGACATTGCGATCCATCCACAACAGGAAGAACGCGAGGCTGACGGCGGGAATGGCGAAGATGTTGGCGGCGCTGGCGGTCAGCGTGCCCCAGACCAGGATCGGCACCCGGTTGATCGACATACCGGGACAGCGCATCCGCAGGAAGGTGACGACGAAGTTGATCGCCCCCACCGTGGTGGAGATGCCCAGAAGCACCATGCCCAGGGAATAGATGTCAATATTGGGCCCGTCATTGTAGGCGCGCGCCGCCAGCGGAACATAGTTGAACCAGCCGAC
>DATCFN010000173.1:0-3920 GCA_036509475.1 Rhizomicrobium sp.
TACGGCATCACGCTGTCCTACCGATACAACTGACAGAGCACGCATTCAGATGACGTTTGCGCTGCCGCATTTCTCGACGGATCTGACGGGGCAAACCGCGTTAGTGACAGGCGCATCCTCCGGGCTGGGCGCGCGCTTCTCGCGCGTGCTTGCCGCGTGCGGCGCCAAAGTGGTACTCGCGGCCCGGCGGGAAGAGCGGTTGGAAAAGCTTGCCGCGGAGATCCGCGCCAAAGGTGGAAGGGCGGAGACTGTCAAACTCGATGTCTCGAACGCGGACGAGTGTGTTGAGACTATCGGCCATATCGAACGCGCACATGGGCTGGTGTCGATCCTGATCAACAACGCCGGCGTTCCTGATGCTCAGCACGCGACAAAGCTGCCGTTGGACAAGATCGATCTCGTTTTTGACACCAATCTGCGCGCGCCGTTCGTGTTGGCCTGCGAAGTCGCGCGCCGGCTGATTGCCGCAAAGAAGCCTGGCCGGGTGGTGAACATCGCATCCATGAGCGCCTTTGAATATTCCGGCGGTGGCGCCGCTCTTTATTCCATTACCAAGGCCGGGATTGTCCGCTTGACGGAAGTGCTGGCTGTCGAATGGGCGAAGTTCGGCATCAATGTGAACGGGATCGCACCCGGTGTGGTCGAATCCGAGATGACAGACGGCATGTTTTTGCGCATGGGCGACGGCATGGTCAAAGGTTTTCCGAGAAACCGCATCGGCGATGTGGCGCATCTGGATGGCGTGCTTCTCTTTTTGGTCTCGCCATCGTCGGAGTTTATCACCGGCACGATTATCAAGGCGGACGACGGGCAGGGAGCGCGATAGACATGAGCGATCTCATTCTGCGGCAAGACGTCAACGGTTGCGCCACGCTTAGCATCAACAGACCGGAGAAGTTGAACGCGTTGACCGTTGGCGTGTTCAAGGCCCTGCGCAAACACATCGATGACATCGCCGCCGACACGGAAAATGTCGGGATGGTGGTCGTTTGCGGCACGGGACAATGTTTTTCCGCCGGTCACGATCTTGCGGACATCGCAGAGGGCGAGCATCCACCGGGGCGGAACTTCCAGGCCGACACGATCGAGCGTCTCGCCAATCTTCCGCAAGTCGTGGTGAGTGCGGTGCGCGGCTATTGCTACACCGGCGGCCTAGAGCTCGCGCTCGCCGGCGATCTTATTGTCGCGGCGGAGTCGGCCCGATTTGCCGATACACATGCGAAATGGGCTCTGACACCGGTGTGGGGACTGAGCCAGCGCCTGCCCCGACGCGTGGGATTATCGCGCGCGCGGGAAATGGTGTTCACCTGTCGGACCTATAGCGGGCAAGAAGCCGCCGCCATTGGGCTGGCCAACAGCTGCGTGCCGGACGCGGAATTCGACGCGTATCTTGATGCGCTATCGCGCCAGATATTGGAGAATTCCTGGTTCAGCCACCGCGCGAACAAGCGACTTTTCCGTGCGACCGATGGTCTTCCGCTTTCGGCGGGGTTGGCTGAGGAAAGCTTCCGCACCGAAGGTGGCGGCCCCGATGCGCTGGAACGCATCGCCCGCTTCAGCGCGCGGAAATCCGCGAACGCCACCTGACATCCGTTCGGAGCACAGACATGCCTTTGTCACAGAAGCCGATACGCTCTCCTTTCGGCGCCAAGTCGACAGCGAGCGATGTTGCGAAAGGCTTCGATCTCTCGGGCAAGACAGCCCTTGTCACCGGCGCCTCTTCGGGGCTGGGCATAGAGACGGCGCGCGCGCTGGCACAATGCGGCGTCGAGGTGATCCTCCCGGTGCGGTCGCGGATCAAAGGCGAAGAGGCTGCGGTCAGCATCTTCGCCACCACCGGCAACAGGAATGTCACCGTCGCGGAGATGGACCTGGCGGACTGGGATAGTGTGCGCCGTTTCGCGTCCGCATTCGTCAAAGGCGGAAAGCCGCTCGATATCCTCATCAACAATGCGGGCGTCATGGCGACGCCGGAGCGGCGCATTATGGGAAACGTCGAGTCGCAATTCGGCACCAACCATTTGGGGCACTTTCTGCTCACCGGTCTTCTGACGCCCGCGCTGCTAAAGGCGCGCAGGGCGCGCGTGGTTTCGCTGACGTCCCTTGGCCATACATTGTCGCCAATCGATTTCGACGATCCGAATTTCGAGCGCCGGCCCTACGATAAATGGCTCGCTTATGGGCAATCGAAAACCGCCACCTCGCTGTTCGCGGTGGAGCTCAATCGGCGACTTGAGCCCAAAGGCATCACGGCCTTCGCGGTGCAGCCGGGTGGTATCATAACCAATCTTCAGCGCGATCTTTCGACGGAGGAGATACGCGCTTTCGGCTGGGTGGACGAGAATGGCAAGATTCAGGACGGATTCAAGACGCCGGAAGGCGGTGCGGCGACATCCGTATGGTGCGCGACGTCGCCGCTGCTCGCGAATGGCGGCGGTGTGTATTGCGAAGACTGCAACATCGCGGCAGCCGTCGCCGCGGACAGCCAGGAATTGATCGGTGTTCGGCCCTGGGCGATCGATCGGGCAGCTGCGGCACAGTTGTGGTCGCTATCCGAAACGCTGGTCGGCGAACCCTTCGCTTCTTGATTCCGCCACAGAGTCCGCAAGATGGATTTCGATTTCTCCGACGATCAGAAGCAGCTTCAGGACAGCTTGCGGCGTTTTCTGACGCGCGAATGCACGTCTCGGAACGTGCGGGCAATTTTTGAAAGCGCTCGCAGCCACGACGTGGAGCTTTGGACCGGTCTTGCCAAACTAGGATTCACCGGGACGGCGATCCCGGAAGAATATGGTGGCGCGGGACTTGGCTATCTCGAACTTTGCCTTGTCATGGAGGAATTGGGCCGTGTGCTTGCGCCGGTTCCATTCACGACATCGGTCTGTCTGGCCGTGGAAGCGATCAAGCTTGCTGGAAGCACGGAGCAAAAGTTTCGATACCTGCCTTCCATCGCGGAAGGTAGCTGCATCGGCACATTGGCGATTGCTGAAGGGAAAGGCGCAGCAGCGTGCGTTCGCAAAGGGCGTCTCACAGGCATGAAGACGGCGGTAGCGGACGGCACCGCCGCTGACTTCGCCATCGTCGAAGCGCGCGATGAAAGCGACGACCTCTCTTTATATATAGTCGATCTACGCAACGCTGGTGTTGAGCGCATTGTGCTCGACGCCATTGATCCATCTTGCAAATTCGCGCGCATCACCTTCGCGAATGTTCCCGTCGAGCCGCTTGGTCCGCGCGGCAGGGGGCAGGTGTTGTTGCGCCAAATCCAGGACAGGGCGGCCGTGCTCGTTGCCTTTGAGCAAATAGGCGGCGCGTTCCGCGCGCTGGAGATGGCCCGAGACTACGCACGCGAACGTTACGCATTCGGCCGGGCTATCGGCTCGTTCCAAGCTATCAAACACATGCTTGCCGATATGTATGTGTCCGCGGCGTTGGCGCGCGGCAACGCCAACTTCGCCGCTTGGGCCTTGGATGCCGCGTCGCAGGAGTTGCCCGTAGCCGCCGCCGCCGCGCGAGTCGCGGCGACATCGGCTTTTCAGCATTGCGCGAAAAACAATATCCAGGTTCACGGCGGAATAGGGTTCACCTGGGAGATGGATTGTCATCTCTTCTATCGCCGGTCGAATTCGCTGGCGCTCATGCTGGGTAGCTGTTCATCGTGGGAAGCGCGGCTTGTCGATCGGCTGACATCATCGGAAGAGGCGCACGCATGAACTTCGACGATACACCGGAAGAGGCTGCGTTCCGAAGCGAAGCACGCGCATGGATCGCGCAAAACGCTCCCCATCATCTGCGCACTGCCATTGAATCGTCCGGTGTCGATGCGTTGACGTTGCCGGGAGGGGATGTGATCGACGCGCAGAAAACATGGCAAAGGCAGAAATTCGAAGCCGGATGGGCTTGTCCGTCTTGGCCCCGCG